>CAMCPF010000186.1 GCA_945876515.1 Candidatus Kuenenia stuttgartensis | reverse complement strand
GCCCCTTGAAGGCCATGTGCTCGAGAAAGTGGCTCACTCCCTCGATACCCGGCCCCTCGTCGCGGGCCCCGGTGGCCACGAAGAAGCCGACGCTCGTCGAGACGGCCGCCGCGCTCGTCTCGGCCACCACGTCGAGCCCGTTGGGCAGTCGCTCATGCAGAAACGGCACCGGGAATCTCCAGGGGCTCGGGGCCGAGCGAGACCACCGACAGGTCACGGGGCGGGCGGGAGGCCAGCCAGTCTTCCAGCATCGCCACATCGAGCCGGTCGTAGCGGGCGAGATCCTCCTCGAGCGATCGCACCCGGCCGAGGTGATACCACTGGCTGGCGAGGGCTCCGGCCCGCGCGGTGGAAGACTCCTGCTGCATCACGAGGCCGCTGGCCACCTTCGCCTTGACCCGCTCCAGTTCGTCGGCTTCGATCGAGCCGGGCAGGCGGTCGATCTCGGCGAGCATCACGTCGAGCGTCTCCTGGGCCCGAGCCGCCGTGGTGCCGGCGTGGCAGGCGGCCGTGCCGAAGTCGCGCTGGCTGCTGTAGCCAGCCGACACGCCGTAGCACAGACCGCGCTTCTCCCGCACCTCCGTGAACAGCCGCGAGCTCGTACCCCCGCCGAGGATCGTGAGCACGGCCTTGCAGATCGCCGAGTCGTCGTCGCGGGCCGGCGGCACCGACCATGCCAGGGCGACGTGGGTCTGCTGGGATTCATGGGCCACGTGTCCGACCCGCGGCCCGCGGGGGCCGGTGATGGCCGAGGGCCCGGGCTCGCCCCGCCAGTCGCCGAGGAGCGTCGTCAGGCGAGCGACCACGTCGTTCCAGTCGATCCGGCCAGCCACCGCCACGATCGTGCCCGCCGGCTGCATCCGGGTGGCCACGAACGACTCGACGTCGGCGAGCGTGGCGGCCTCCACGTCGGCCGAGATGCCCTCGGTCGGCATCCCCCACGGGCTCGGCAGGTGCAGCCGCCGCAGCATCGCCATGGTGCGATGGGCGGGATCGTCCTCGAGTCCGGCCAGATTCTGAAGCACCATGTCGCGGGCTGAACCGAACTCCGCGGGCGGCAGCCGGGGGCGGCGGAGGATGTCGATATAGACCGGCAGGACGGTCGGCAGCTGGCGGGCCACCATCGCGCCGAAGTAGCTGGTGTGGGTTGTGGAGACGGTGTGGCCCCAGGTCGCGCCGGCGCCCTCGAGCGTCTCCACCACCTCGCGGCTGGTGCGGTCGCCCGCGCCGCGGAGACACAGCTCGCCGGCGAGCGTGGCCAGGCCACAGCGGCCGGCAGGGTCGTGAATGCCGCCGGCCGGCACATGAAAAGCCACCGCGACCGATTCCACGCCGGGCATCGACTCCCCGAGGAGCGTGATGCCGTTGTCGAGCGTCGCCGAGTGGAGCTGCTGCTTCAAGGTGCCGACTGAGGGGACGGGGGCCGCGGGTGGTCGAAGCCTGACGTCCGCGCCGGCCCAGCCGGCCCGGGACTACAGCGCCCCGACTGGCTCGAGGGCCGATTCGGCCGCGGCCGCATCGACCACTTTGTACACGGTTCGCGTCCGGCGGAAACCCAGCTGCTGATAGAGCCGCATCGCCCGGGCGTTATCCACGGTGACCTCGAGCGAGGCCCGGCCGAGGCCGTGCATCCGGAAGCCCGCGACGGCCCGTTCCACCAGGCAGCGTCCGAGCCCCAGACCGCGATGCCCCGGCACGATGCCCACGTTTTGAATCATGCCCACGCCGCCACGTTCTGCCACGCCCTGGATCGTGCCGCACCATTGCAGCGACTCGGGGGTGTTGCCCCGGGCGATCAGCCAGGTGGCGGCTGGCAGAAACCCCGACTTGCCGCGGATTTCCCGCATCAGCCGGCGGCAGCCATCGAGGCTGCCGAGGCAGGGAAACACGATCGCGTCGAGCTCGGCGCGAAAGGCCCGGAACTTCGTCCGGGCGTGGACGTCGATGACGGCCTCGTTCCAGGCCACGAATCGGTAGCCGGGGGGCAGGGCGGGCACCGTCCGCGGCGTGCCGAGGTCGGACTCCATCCGGAACCGCTTGAAATAGGTGCTCGACATGGCAATCCCGCTCGCGGCTCGGGCCTGGTGACGACCGGAAGACGGGATGCGCCACCGGTCGACGTCGTCCTGCCCAGCTGCTCTGACCTTAAGGATGCCCTCCGAAATGGTCAACGCGCCGGCGGGTTGCCCCGTTCGGACGTGCTCCGCCCCCGGGGATTTCAGGTTGTGCAGTCTGCGCAGGTCGCGGTATTCTCACGGTTTTGATCGCCCAAAAAATGTTTTTTGAAACGCCAAAAATGCTGCGGGCAGGCCGGCTCGCCCGGGCTGTCCGTGCCGTCGCCCTGGTGGTGCCGGCCGGCTGCCGTGATCCCGGGGCGGGTGGGCCTGCTCCCGGCGACGGCCGCCCGCGGGTGGTGGCGACGACGACCATGGTCGCGGATCTCGTGCGGCAGGTCGGGGGCGAGCGAATCGTCGTCGAGTGCCTGATGCCGCCGGGCATCGATCCGCATTCCTACAAGGCGACGCCCCGCGATGCCGACCGGCTCCTGCGGGCCGACCTCGTCGTCGCCTCGGGGCTGCACCTCGAGGGACGGCTGACGGGATTGCTCGAACGGCTGGCCGACCGGGTGCCCTTTTTGGCCGTCGCCGATCGCCTGCCCGCTGAACGCCTGCTCGAGGCCGACGGCGGCCTGCCGGATCCGCACGTCTGGTTCGACGCGGCCCTCTGGAGCGAGGCGGCCGCGCCGGTGGCCGCCGCGCTCGCCGACATCGATCCGGAAGCAGCGGCCGCGTATCGGACGGCCGCCGAAGCCTACGCGGCCCGGCTGCGTGAACTCGACGCGACCCTCCGGCAGCGGATCGCCTCGATCCCCGCAGAGCGGCGGGTGCTGGTCACGGCCCACGATGCCTTTCGCTACTTCGGTCGCGCCTACGGCATCGAGGTGGTGGGCGTGCAGGGCACCAACACGACGAGCGAAGCGGGCCTCGGCGATATCAATCGCCTCGTCGAACTGGTCGTGAGCCGGAAGATTCCCGCGGTGTTCGTGGAGACCAGCGTCGCCGACCGCAACGTCCAGGCGCTCGTCGAAGGCGCGGCCGCCCGCGGGCATCGCCTCGGGCTCGGTGGCCGCCTCTACTCCGACTCGCTCGGCGGGCCGGGCAGCAACGGGGAATCGCTCGCGCAGGCGCTCGAGACCAACGCAGCGGGGATCGTGAACGCGCTCGCGCCGGAGCCAGAGGCCGCCAGCCCGTGACCGCCACCGCGCCGATCCTCGAGCTTCACGACGTCACGGTCGCCTACGGCCGCCGCCCCGTGCTCTGGAACGTCGATCTGGCGATCACGGAGCCCTGCCTGTTCGGCGTGATCGGCCCCAATGGCGCCGGCAAAAGCACGCTCCTCAAAGCGGCGCTGGGCCTGGTGCCGGTGGTCGGCGGCTACGTCCGGTTCTTCGGCGCGCCGCTGGCCCGGGTGCGGGGCCGCGTCGGGTACGTGCCGCAGCGGGAGACGGTTGACTGGGACTTCCCCGTGAGCGTGATGGACGTCGTGCTGATGGGCACCTATGGCCGACTTGGCTGGCTGCGGCGGCCGGGGGCTCGGGAGCGGGAGCTGGCCCGCCACTGCCTCGATCGAGTCGGCCTGGTCGGCCTCGCCGACCGCCAGATCGGCCGGCTCTCCGGCGGCCAACAGCAACGGGTCTTTCTCGCCCGGGCGCTCGCCCAGCAGGCGGACGTGTATCTCCTCGACGAGCCGCTCGCGGGCGTCGATGTCCGTTCGCAGGAGCAGATCTTCGAGGTGCTGGCGGCGGTTCGCGACGAGGGCAAGCTGGTGGTCGTGGTGCACCACGACCTGCGGACGGCCGCGGAGTGGTTCGACCGGGTGGCCCTGATCGACATGCGGCTGGTCGCCACCGGCCCCACCGCCGAGGTGCTCACGCCCGACAACCTGCGACGCACGTACTCCGGCCGCGTCGAACTGCTCGAGGAACTCGGTCGGGCCGTCGCCGAACGGGGCCGCACGCCATGACGGCCGCCACCGGGATGCCGCTGGTCGCCGCGGCCGGGCCGATTGGCGGCCTTTCCTACAACACGCTGGTCGTGCTGGCGGGCGTGGCGACGGTGGGCTTCGCCGCGGGCGTGGCCGGTACGCTGGCCCTGCTTCGCCGCCGGCCGCTCGTGGGTGATGCGGCTGCCCACGCCACGCTCCTGGGCGTGGGGGCCGCCTTCCTGCTCACCGGCCGGCGGGATCTGCCCACGTTGCTGGCCGGCGCGCTCGTCGCGGCCGTCGCGGCGCTCGTCGTGCTCGTGTTCCTGCGGCGGATCGTCCGCACCCGCGACGACGCGGCCACGGCAATCGTGATCGGCGTCTCCTTCGGGGCCGGGCTGGCGCTGCTGGCGGGGATCACCGCCCGCGGCCTGCCCGGCGGCGCGGGCCTCGAGCAGTTTCTGCTCGGCCACACCGCCGCGCTCACGGCGCAGGACGCGCTGCTGCTCGCGGCCGCGTCGTGCGCCACGGTGACGCTCGTGGCGGTCGCCTTCAAGGAACTGGTGCTCGTCGCCTTCGACGCTCCCTTTGCGGCGGCCATCGGCCGGCCCGTGGGGCTGATCGACACCGCGCTCGTCGCGCTCGTCGCGGTGATGGTGGTGGTGGGGCTGCCGGCCGCCGGCGCGGTGCTCGTGACGGCGCTGGTGGTGATCCCGCCGGTCGCAGCGCGGCAGTGGACCACCCGCGCGGGGCGGATGCTCCTGCTCGCCGGACTGTTCGGTCTGGCCGCCGCGGTGGCCGGCGTGCTGGCGAGCACGCTGCGGCCGGGTCTGGCGACCGGGCCGCTCGTCGTGCTCGCGGCGGCGGCGATCTGCTTCGTGTCGTTCGCGGTGGCCCCCGAGCGCGGCTGGATCTGGCGGCGTTCAAGACTTCGGGGAGGGGAGGCGTCGCCATGAGCCCATGGGACGGCACCGTGCTCGTGGCCGACGCGGGATTCGCGTTTCACGGCTGGTCGATGGCCACGGCAGCGGTGGTCTCGGCGGCCTGCGCGCTGGTCGGCAGCTTCCTCGTCGTCCGCCGGATGAGCCTCCTGGGCGACGCGATCGCGCATGCGGTGCTGCCGGGCATCGCGGTGGCCGTGCTGGCGGGCGGGCGGTTGGGCGGCCCGCTCGTGCTGGCCGGCGCCGTGGCGGCGGCTCTGGTCACCGTCTGGCTCACCCGTGCGATCCATGAGTCCGTGGGCCTCGCCGAGGACGCCGGCGCGGGCGTGGTCTTCACCACGCTCTTCGCCCTCGGCGTGGTGCTCGTCACGCTGTTCGCCTCGCAGATCGACCTCGACCCGCAGTGCGTGTTGTTCGGGATCCTGGAACTGGCCGCCTTCGACCTCGTGCCGCTCGGGCCGCTTCTGGTGCCGCGGGCGCTGGTGACGGCGGTCGCGGTGCTCGGGCTGGTCGCCGCCGCGCTCCTCGCCACCTGGCGGCTGCAGGTCTTCACCGCCTTCGACCAGGCCGCGGCCCGGGCGGCGGGCGTGCCGGTCGCCGCAGTCACGACGCTGCTCCTGGGCACGACCGCCGTGGCGACGGTGGCGGCCTTCGAGGCGGTCGGCGCCGTGCTGGTGGTGGCGATGCTCGTGGTGCCCGCTGCCACGGCCGAGTTGCTCGTGCACCGGATGCCCCTGGTTGCGGCGCTGGCGGTCGCCCTCTCCGTGGTCGCGGCCTGTCTGGGTTGGGCGGCCGCCTGGTGGTTGAACACGAGCGCGGCCGGCATGATGGCGGTCGTGCTTGGCGGCTTCTACGCGCTGGCCGTGCTACTCGCGCCCGGCGACGGCCTCGTGGCCCGCGGCACGGCGGGGCTGGGGCTCGCGTGGCGGGTGGCTCGTGAGGACTGGCTGGCGCGAATCTGGCGGGCGGGCGAAGAAGCCGGCGGGACAGGGGAGGTCGCCCGGCCGCGGCCGCGGTCGGCGATCGAGCGGGCGGCGGCCGCGTGGCTCGAGCGGAGCGGCGTCGTCGAGTCGCGACGGGGCATGGTCCGGCTCTCGGCCGCGGGCGTCCGCGAGGCGGAGACGGTCGTGCGGTCGCACCGGCTCTGGGAGGCCTGGCTCGGCCGGCATGCGGAGCTGCCGCTCGATCATCTCCATCCGCCGGCGGAGTGGGTGGAGCATCACCTCGGCGCCGCGATGCGGGAGCGGATCGAGGCCGAGATGGCGGCCGGTGAGGCCGACCCCCATGGCCGCGAGATTCCACGCGAGGCGGGCGGCTTGCCATAGTGGGGGCTGCCGCGCGCGGGCTCGGGTTGCCCATGCCATCTCGTCGGACGCTCCCTGCGGGCATCCTGCCCGCCGGTCGCTCGGAGGAAACCTCGCTTCGCAATCCTTGCTGCGCTTGG
>CAMCPF010000185.1 GCA_945876515.1 Candidatus Kuenenia stuttgartensis | reverse complement strand
CGGCGGCCGACGGCTGGCCGGCGGTTGACGACGCTCCTGCCGGCGGAGGCGACGCCGATCTCGACGACTTCCTCAAGGGTCTCCCATGACGGCGGCGGAGCGTGGACCAAAGACAGGTGCGGCGGCCCCGCGGCGCGTGACCGTCCATGATCTGGCCGCGGCCCGCGCCGCGGGCCGGCCGATCTCGATGGTGACCGCCTATGACTGGCCGACCGGCCGGCTGGCCGATGCGGCCGGCGTCGACTGCGTGCTCGTGGGCGACAGCGTGGCGATGGTGGTGGCCGGCCGCGACTCGACCATTCCCGCCACGCTCGGGCAGATGATCTACCACGGTGAGATCGTGAGCCGGGCCGTGGCCCGGTCGATGGTCGTGGTCGATCTGCCCTTTCCGCTCCAGCACCTGGGGGTACGGGCGGCGATCCGGGCGGCGGCGCGGGTGCTCAAGGAGACCGGCTGCCAGGCCGTCAAGCTCGAGGGCACGGCCGGCCAGGCTGACGTGATCGCCGGCCTCGTGGCCGCCGGCATCCCGGTGATGGGCCACGTGGGACTCAGGCCGCAGGCCGTGCACCAGCTCGGCGGCTACCGGATGCAGCGGGACGGCGAGGCGCTCCTGGCCGATGCCGCCGCCGCGGCCGCCGCCGGCGCTTTTGCCGTCGTGCTCGAGTGCGTGCCGCGGGAGATCGCCGCCTTGATCACCCGCTCGCTCGAGGTGCCCACGATCGGCATCGGTGCCGGCCCCGACTGCGGGGGCCAGGTGCTCGTGATGCACGATCTCGTGGGCCTGTCGTTCGATCGCGTGCCGCGGTTCGTGCGGAGCTACGCCGACACGAAGGGCTCCGTCGCCCAGGCGCTTGCCGTCTGGAAGGCCGACGTCGAGGCCCGCCGGTTTCCCGGGCCGGCCGAGACGCTCGGCTGACGGCCCGATCGCCCCGAGCGAGGGCCCGATCTGGTTACGGCACCACGAGTTCGTCGGAGATCACCACCGGCTTGCCGGCCGTGACCCCGGCCGGGGCGCCGCCCGGACCCGCCGGCGCCGCCCACGCGGGGGCGGGGTGCATGCCCCCCATCGGCATGCCTCCCTCGACCACGCCGCCCCCGGCGCAATCATTGCAGCCGCTCATCGGCGCCGGCGGGCACCCGTCCTGACAGGCCGCGCCCTGGCCGCAGGCCCGCGGCGGTGCCGCCTGGGCCGCCGCGGCACCGGGAGGCACGAAGCCCGGCGGCAGGTGGCCGAAGCACTTCTCGTACTTCCAGACCTCCAGGGCGATGTACCGCTCGTTCAGCGACTTGCATCCACTCATGCCGCTCACGGCGAGCAGCACCGCAGCCGCGGTCAACCGTCCGATCCATCCGCTCGCACGCATCGCTCCGTCTCCTGGGCATGCCAACTGCGGCGTTCGCCTCTCGGCACACCGCCGCATCGGCGGGCAGCCAGGTGAAAGCCACGCAACCCTACCCCACGCCGACGGCGCAGCAACCGCGACCGGGTGCGAATCCACAGAGGGGAGCGCGAAGATATGAGGATCGTGCCGGAGAGGTCGTGGTGGACGCCGGTCACGGCGGACGAGAGGCGTCCGCCGGAGTCATCAGCGCTTGCGGTGGCGGATCCGGGCCCGCATCCGCCGCTTCTTCTGGCCGAGTTTGCGGCGGCCCTTGCCCGTCTTCTTCACGCCCATCGATGGACTCCTGCGACACCGGTGCCGCCGTGATCCGATCGGCACCGGGGGGCCGTTGTAAGATGGAAACCAACGGAATTCAAGCGAACCCGCTCGCGGCCCCATGATCGTCTTCTTTCCCACCTACGCCCGCCGGACCCCCTCCGGCTGGCAGGCCTCGGTGGCGGGCATGGTGACGCGGCCGCTGCCGGAACGGAGCCGGCGGCGGGCCCTGGCCGTGGCGGTGCTCAAGCGACTGTTGGACCTGTCCGAAACGGATCTCGCCACGGAGGTGTTTCGGCGGCGGGCCGACTCGTTCCTCTTCCAGCGGGTGGCCGGTCTGCGGCTGCGGGTGGCGGTGGGTGACCGGGTCATCGAGGTGGGACCCTCCGACAAGAGCGGCCACTTCCAGGTCGAGTTTCCGCTCGACGACGCCTTCGCGGCGGCCCACTCCCGGCCCGCGGCCGGAGGCTGCCGCTGGCTCGCCTACACGCTCGTGCCCGACGCGGAACCCGACGAGGCCGCGTTCGAGGCGGCCGCCGCCGGCCGCATTCAACTCCTCGAGGAGACGGGCACCTCGGTGATCTCCGACATCGACGACACCGTGAAAGTCAGCAACGTGGCCGACCGCCGCGAGTTGCTCAAGAACACGCTGCTACGGGAGTTCGTGGCGGTGCCGGGGATGCCCGAGGTCTTCAGTCGCTGGGAAGAGGCTGGTGCGGCTTTTCATTACGTCTCGGCGAGCCCCTGGCAGCTGTCCAACTGCCTGTGCAGCTTTCTGGGCGCGGCGGGCCTGCCCGCAGGGTCGATGCACCTCAAGCTCTTCCGGCTCAAGGACTCGACGCCGCTCGGCCGGCTTACCGCCCGGAAGCGGTCGAAGCGGCGGACGATCGAGCAGATCATGAGCGACTTCCCCGGCCGGCGGTTCACGCTGGTAGGCGACTCGGGGGAGCGGGATCCCGAGGTCTATGCGGCGGTGGCCCGGCGACGGCCGGAACAGGTGGCGGGCGTATTCATTCGCCGCGTGCCCGACCGCGCGGCCGCCAGCCACGTGAGTCTCCGGTTCGACAAACTCGCCCGCCGCCTGCCGACCGGCGCCCTGCAAACGTTCGTCGACGCGACGGACCTCGCGGCCCAGCCCTGACCCGTCACCAGGGACTGTCGAAGGCGTTTTGGTAGTGCTCGACGACCGGCCTCCCGGCGGCCGGGAAGGTCACCGCCACCACGTCGATCCGCACGCTCTGGTCCTCGAGCCGGTGTCGCCGGATGTAGGCTGCCGCCAGCTCGGCGATCCTTTTTTGCTTCTGGGCACCGACCGTCTCGGCCGGATGGCCATGGGCGGTGTCGGATTTGCTCCTGACCTCGACGAACACCACCGTCCGGCCGTCCAGGGCCACGATGTCGATGTCGCCCCGCAGGACGCGCTCCCGGCGACCCACGATCCGGTAGCCGAGGCTTTTCAGGTGCCGGGCGGCCTCGTCCTCGCCACGACGGCCGAGTTCATCCCGCGAGGAGGGCATGACCGCCCCTTCCGTCAGGCCTTGGTTGCGGCTGCCTTCTTCTTGGCGGCGGGCTTGCCACTGGCCTTCGCCTCGCCGGCGGTCTCGTCCCGCTTCTCCCGCAGCCGGGTCGACTTGCCGGAGCGGTCACGCAGGTAGTACAGCTTCGCCCGACGGGCCACGCCCGACCGCTTCACCTGGATGGTGGAGATCTTGGGGGAGTGGAGGGGAAACTTCCGCTCCACGCCCTCGCCGGCCACGATCCGGCGGACCGTGAAGGTCTCGCGGCTGCCGGAGCCGGCCTTGGCGATCACCACGCCGTTGAAGATCTGGATCCGCTCCTTGTCCCCCTCGAGGATCCGGGTGTGGACGTCCACGGTGTCGCCGATGGCGAACGAGGGTACGTCGGGCTTGAGGCTCGAGGCCTCGACGGCGGCGAGAATCTTCCTGCTCACGGGTCGCTCCTCCGGGACATGCCCGGCGTTGGTGTGGCGGTGGCTCGCCGGCGGGTCGCGGCCACGGCCTGCTCATGCCGCCAGGCCTCGATCCGCCGGTGGTCGCCCGAGAGCAGCACCTCGGGCACGTGCAGGCCGCGAAACTCGCGCGGCCGGGTGTATTGCGGGCCCTCCACGAGCCGGTCGCGGCCCGAGAAGGAATCCTGGCGGGCGCTCTCCTCGTGGCCGAGCACGCCCGGTAGCAGACGGGCGACGGCATCGACGACGACCATCGCCGCGACCTCGCCGCCGGAGAGCACGTAGTCGCCGATCGAGATCTCCTCGGCGCCGACCGTCTCGGCGACCCGGGCGTCGAAGCCCTCGTAGCGGCCGCAGACGAGCACCAGCCGCTCACGGCCCGCGAGTTCCTCGACGAGCGCCTGGTCGAGCCGGCGGCCACCGGGCGTGAACAGGATCACATGGCCGGCTTGCTGCGCCTCACCCTGTACGTGCTCGATCGAGGAGACGACCGGTCCCGGCATCAGGAGCATCCCCGGGCCGCCACCGAATGGCCGGTCGTCCACCTGCCGGTGCGGCCCCTCGGCGAAGTCGCGGATGTCCACCAGTCGAATCTCGACCAAGCCCTTTTCCCGCGCCGCTCCAAGCAGGCTTCCCTCGAGGAAGCCCGTGAACATGTCGGGGAACAGCGTGAGGATGTCGATGCGCATGGCTCTTGTGCCGGGGGCTGGCCGCCGGCCGAACGCGGGCGACGCCGGGCCGTGCCGACATTGTGCGGGCTACTCGCTCTTCGATTCCTCGGGAGCGGCCTCGGCGGCGGTCTCGACCGCGGCCTCCGCGACCGCCGTCGCCTCGGCGACTTCGACTGCGGGCTCGGCCACCGCCACCGCTACGGGCTCGGCCACCGCCACGGGCTCGGGCTCCGGCGACTTGACCTCGGGCACGAAAGCGGGCGGGCCGGCATCGGGAACGATCTTCGGCAGCTTGAGCCGGGTCCGCGCCTCCTCCATCACGGCGACGTGCGTGCCGTTGGTGCCATACTTCTTGATCAGTACACGGACGGCGGTGCTTGGCTGCGCACCGACGGAGAGCCAATAGTCGACGCGGGCGTTGTCGAGCGTGCAGCGGGCGTCGGTCTCGGGCACGTGCGGATCGTAGGTGCCGATCTCCTCGATCACACGACCGTCCCGCGGGCTGCGGCGATCGCTCGCGCAGATCCGGTAATACTCACGGTTCTTGCGGCCCATCCGCTTCATTCGAATCACCACTGCCACGGTCGAAGTCCTCGCGTTGTCGAAACAGGATTGCTCGCGGGCGACGATTCGCCCCTGCCGCGACGGCTCCGACCCCGGGCACCGGGCCTCGGTCCAAGGCCGCAATACGGGGAGCCATCGCAGTCCCGTAGCGTACCCGACCGGCGGCGAAACCCAAGAGGGCGGCCGAAACCGGCTTTTTCACCCGAAAAACGCCTACTCGCGGCCGCTTCGCTTTTTGCGCCGGGCCTCTTTTTCCCGCTGCTTCTTCAGCTTGCGCCGCTCGTCGGCCGTCAGTCGCCGGCCCGTGTCCCCCTTGGGCTTGGCCAGCCGGCCGGCGGGGTTCGTCATCTGGGACTGGAGCTTTTGCACCTGCTGCATCCGCTCCCGCATCCCGAGCCCGGCCATGCCCTTCATCATCGCGGCCATGCCGTCGAACTGCTTGACGAGGTCGCTGACCTCGTGGGGCTCCACGCCCGCGCCGGCGGCGATCCGCCGCCGGCGCGCCTGGTCCACGATCCGGGCCGGGTTCCGCCGTTCGTCGGCGGTCATCGAGTCGATGATCCCGAACAGCCGGTTCATATCCTTCTCGAGGTCGGCCCCGCCGAGCATCTCCTGCATGCCGCCCATGCCGGGAATCATCCCCAGCACCTTCCCCAGCGGGCCGAGCCGGCGGGTCTGGCCGAGCATCGACTTGAAGTCGTCGAGCGTGAACTCGCCCGCCTTGAGTCGCTCCTCCTGGCGGCGCATCTCGTCTTGGTCGAACTTCCGCTGCGCCTCCTCCACGAGCGAGACGACGTCGCCCATGCCCAGGATCCGACCGGCCATGCGCTCGGGATGGAAGTCTTCCAGAGCCTCGATCTGCTCACCGGTGCCGATGAACTTGATCGGCACCCCCGCCACGCTCTTGACCGACAGCGCCGCGCCGCCGCGGGCGTCGCCGTCGAGCTTGGTCATGATGATGCCGTCAAGCTCGAGGGCGTCGTTGAAGGCCTTGGCGCTGGTGACGGCGTCCTGGCCGGTCATCGCGTCCACCACGAGATAGGCCTGATCAGGGCCGACCGTACGGTCGATCCGGGCGAGTTCCTGCATCAGGGCCTCGTCGATCGCCAGCCGCCCGGCCGTGTCGAGGATCACCGCCGCGATGTTCTCCTTGCGGGCCCGGGTCACGCCCGCCTGGCAGACGGCGACCGGGTCGCTCGCCGCGCCGCCCGGCATGTCGGCCGGCGTGTGCACCGGCACGCCGAGCTGCCTGCCGAGCACCACGAGCTGCTCGATGGCGGCGGGCCGTTGGAGGTCGGCGGCCACGAGCATCACGCCCCGGCCGGTGGAGAGGATCTTCTTGGCGAGCTTGGCGGAGGAGGTCGTCTTGCCGGAGCCCTGCAGGCCGCAGAGCATCAGCACGGTGGTGCGGCCGGCCTCGAGGTGGAGCGAGTGGTCCACCGGGCCCATCAGTTCGACGAGCTCCCGGTGGACGATCCCCACCAGCTGCTGGGCCGGGTCGAGCGACTCGAGCACCTGCTCGCCGACGGCCTCGGTGGCCACCCGTTCGAGGAACGCCTCGGCCA
>CAMCPF010000184.1 GCA_945876515.1 Candidatus Kuenenia stuttgartensis | reverse complement strand
ACCGAGCCCTGGAAGAGCCGTTGGTACGCCTCCAAGAAGGAGTTCAAGGATCTCCTGCTGGAAGACGTCAAGGTGCGGAAGTTCCTGAAGACGAAGTACCGTTCGGCGGCGATTCCCAAGGTGGAGATCGAGCGCACCCGCGACGAGGTGAAGGTGATCCTTCACTGCGGCCGGCCGGGCGTGATCATCGGCCGCAAGGGGCAGGAGGTTGACCGGCTTCAAGAGGAACTCCAGGAACTGCTCGGTCGGCGGGTGAACCTCAAGGTCGAGGAGGTCTCGCGGCCGGAGATCCAGGCCCAGCTCGTGGCCGAGGACATCGCCGATCAGCTCGTGAAGCGGGCCGCCTTCCGGCGTACGCTCAAGCGGTCGCTGGATGCGACGATGGACGCCGGCGCCAAGGGGGTCAAGATCCAGCTTGCCGGGCGGCTGGGCGGTGCGGAGATGTCGCGTTGTGAGAAGGCGATCGCTGGCTCGATGCCGCTCTCCACGCTACGGGCCAAGATCGATTACGGATTCTGCGAGGCACCCACCCCGCAGGGCAACATCGGAATCCAGGTGTGGGTGAACCAAGGCATGTACGAGGAGGATGGCGATGGCGCTGATGCCCAAGAGGGTCAAGCACCGAAAAAGCCAAAGAGGTCGTATAAGAGGTGACGCCTCCCGCGGGAATCGCGTCGTCTTCGGCGACTTCGGCCTCCAGGCCGAGCAGCCGGGGTGGCTCCCTGCGGCGACCATCGAGGCCGGCCGAATCGCGGCGCAGCAATACCTGCGGACCGACGGGCGGCTGTATGTCCGGGCGTTTCCCCACAAGCCGATCACGTCGATTCCGCTCGAGACCCGAATGGGCAAGGGCAAGGGTGAGCCGGAGTATTGGGCCGCGGTCGTGAAGCCCGGCATGATTCTCTACGAGATCGGCGGCGTTTCCGAAGAGGCGGCGCGGATCTGCATGGCTCGACTGGCCCACAAGATGCCGGTCCGCGTGCGATTCGTGAAGCGGCGGGCAATGTAGGGCGAAGCGGACTCGGTTCAGCACAACGTTCGACACGGTATCACCAATGAACAAAGCCAAGGAACTCCGGGAGATGGGCGACGAGCAGATCCGGCTCGTCTGGAAAGACGCCGCCGAGTCGCTGTTTCGGCTGCGGATCCAGGCACAGACCGAGAAGCTCGCGGCGCCCTCGGAGATGCGGAAGCACCGCAAGACGATCGCGCGTTGCCAGACGATCCTCCATCAGCGGGGCGCGCTCGTGCCACGGGCAACGCCGGCCGGCGCGGTGGAGGCCTGATCCTGCACGCAGATCCCGGACACGCCCTCACACTTCCAACAATCATCCCAGATACGGTTCAGACAGGAACGAACGATGCCCAAGCGAGTTGAGACCGGAACGGTCACCAGCGCCGCGTCGAAAAAGACGCGGCGTGTGGAGGTGCCGCGCGTCATCCGGCACGCGAAGTACGGCCGGATTCTCCACAGCCGAACCGTCTGCCACGTGCACGACGAGCATGACGAGTCGGGGCCCGGCGACCTGGTTGAGATCATCGAGTGCCGGCCACGGAGTAAGACCAAGCGTTGGGAACTCGTCCGGGTCGTGGCCAAGAGCACGGCGGTCGACGTGGCCTCGCTCCGCAGCGGCGCGCGGGCGACGCGGCTCAAGGAGACGGCTAACCGGGCCGAAACGGCGGCGGTGACCGGTAAGGACGTGGCTGGTGGAGAAGGACAGGCGACATGATCCAGATGCAGACGCGACTCAACGTCGCGGATAACACCGGCGCGAAGGAAGTGATGTGCTTCAAGGTGCTGGGCGGGAGCCGGAAGCGGACCGCCGGCCTTGGCGACATCATCGTCTGCAGCGTGAAGAGCGTGATCCCCGGCAGCGACGTCAAGAAAAAGGCGGTCGTCAAGGCCGTGATCGTGCGGGTCAAGAAGCCGACGCGGCGGGAGGACGGCAGCTACGTGCGGTTCGACTCCAACGCCTGCGTGATCATCGACAACGACAAGAATCCCAAGGGCACCCGCATCTTCGGGGCGGTCGCCCGCGAACTGCGAGACCGCAACTTCATGAAGATCGTAAGCCTGGCGAGCGAGGTGGTCTGATGCTGATCAAGACGGGCGACATCGTCGAAGTGCGGACCGGCAATGCCCGGGGCACGCGGGCCAAGGTGCTGGCGGTGAAGTCGGCCAAGGACGCGGGCCAGCCCGGGCATGGTGGCAGCGTGGTGGTGGAGGGCGTGAATCGCGTCTACCGCCACATCCGCCGCAGCCAGAAGAATCCCCAGGGCGGACGGCTCAGCAAGGAGATGCCGATCGACGTCTCGAATGTGCTGCTCGTCTGTACCGCCTGCGGCAAGGCGACCAGGCTGGGCACCCGCAGCACGGCCGACGGCGGCAAGGTGCGGGTCTGCAAGAAATGCGGCGCGGAGCTCGGCACGCTCCGGCGGTCGCGGGCGGCGGCCAAGAACTGACGGGCGGCACGAGCGGACAACGGGTCGGGAAACGAATCACGAGATCAGGAACGAGTTCGATGGCGAAGAAAACCAAGGCAGCGAGCACGGCGACGCTCGAACCGGCGGCGACCCCGCGGATGCTCGAGCACTACATGCAGACCGTGCGGCCGCAGTTGGCCGAAAAACTCGAGCAATCCAACCCCCATGCGATTCCACGGCTCGAGAAGGTGGTGATCAGCATGGGTGTGGGCGCGGCGGTGACGGAGAAGAAGTATCTCGACGAGGCGCTCGGGGCGCTGGCCCAGATCGCCGGCCAGAAGCCGATCGCCACGATCTCCAAGGCCGCCGTGTCGGGTTTCAAGCTCCGCGAGAACCTGCCGATCGGCTGCAAAGTCACCCTCCGCGGTGACCGGATGTACGAGTTCTTCGATCGGCTGGTTGCGGTGGCTTTGCCCCGGGTCCGCGACTTCCGTGGCCTGTCGGCCACCGCGTTCGACGGCAACGGCAACTACAGCCTCGGGCTCTCGGAGCAGGGGGTGTTCCCCGAGATCAATCCGGACCGGTACACGCGGCCGCAGGGCATGAACATCACGTTCGTCACCTCCGCCGAGACGGACGACGAGGCCCGTGAACTCTTGGTGGCCATGGGGCTGCCTCTGAAGAAGCAGGGAGAGGGCGACGCCGCGGCGTAGCGGCATCGATCCCGGACGAGGAATCGAGACGAGCAGGCTGAGCAGACCGACACCGAAAACGGACCTATGGCGAGCAAATCCAAGATCGCGGCCGCGAAGCGGCCCCCGAAGTTTTCCACGCGGATCGTGCGGCGGTGCATGCTCTGTGGCAGGCCGCGGGCCGTGTATCGCAAGTTCGGCACCTGCCGGATCTGCTTCCGCAAACTGGCGGACCAGGGTTGTATTCCGGGCGTGAAAAAGGCGAGCTGGTGAATCCCGCAATCGAGAAGAGGGCGTTGCTGACATGATGACCGATCCGATCGCCGACATGCTCACCCGGATCCGCAATGCGGTGCGGGTCGAACGGGCCACCGTCGAGGTTCCGAGCTCGAAGGTGAAGCGCGGGTTGGCGGAAGTGCTGAAACGCGAGGGCTTCATCTGGGACTGGCGTGAGGTCGAGGCCGCGCCCGTGCCGAAACTCCAGCTCGAACTGAAGTACGGTCCCAATGGTGAGCGGCTGATCCGGCACATCCGCCGCGTCAGTTCGCCCGGGCGGCGGGTCTACAGCCGCTCGACGCTGCTCAAGCCCGTGCTGGGCGGGCTCGGCATTTCGGTGCTCTCGACGTCCAGTGGCGTGGTCAGTGACCGCGAGGCGCGGCAGAAGAAGCTCGGCGGCGAAGTCCTCTGCGAGTTGTGGTAGTCCCGAGAGGTCAGGCAGCATGTCCCGTATCGGCAAAAATCCGGTTCCCATTCCCAAGGGCGTCAAGGCCTCGGTGAGCGCTGGCGCGCTCGTCGTCGAGGGCCCGCTCGGCAAGCTCCAGCAGGCGCTGCATCCGGCGGTCAAGGTCGCGGTCGATGAGGCCGGTGGCCAGATCGTCGTCACCCGCGACGGTGACGGCCGCACGGCGCGGGCGGTCCACGGACTGACGCGGGCCCTGGCGGCCAACATGGTCGAGGGCGTCACCAAGGGTTACGAAAAGAAACTCGAGATCGTCGGCGTCGGCTACCTCGCGGCCATCCAGAAGAATGTCCTGCAGCTGCGGGTCGGCTTCGCGAACGAATTGCAGGTGCCGATCCCGGCCAACCTGACCGTCACCTGTCCCGACCAGACCCACGTCTCGATCAAGGGCATCGACAAGCAGGCCGTCGGCCAGTTTGCCGCCGAGGTTCGCGCCCTGCGGAAGCCGGAGCCCTACAAGGGCAAGGGCATCCGCTACGAAACCGAGCATGTCCGTCGTAAGGCGGGCAAGGCCGTCACCAAGTAAGCCAGTTTTTCCGGCCCGCATCCCTCTCCCGACTGACGCACCATGGACCATGCTCGCACGATCCTCCGGCAACGTACCCGCCGGCGGTACCGCGACCGCAAGCCGCTCAAGGGCACGGCCGAACGGCCGCGGCTCTCCGTGTTTCGCACCCACAAGCACATCTACGCCCAAGTCATCGACGATGCGTCGGGCAAGACGCTGGCCGCGGCCAGTTCGGTCGACCGGCAGCTCCGCGACGCCGTCGCCTTTGGCGGCAACAAGCAGGCCGCCGAGGTGATCGGCAAGGCGGTCGCCGAGCGGGCCAAGGCGGCCGGCGTGACGAAGGTTTGCTTCGACCGCGGGAGCTTCAAGTATCACGGCCGCGTGGCGGCCCTGGCCGACGCGGCGCGAGCCGCCGGCCTGGAGTTCTGAGCCAGTTTCCAGCCCGCCAATCATCAGCCAACACCCTGCAGGAAGAGAGTCACACGTGTCCACCGGCAAAGAAACCCGCACCGGGGAGTTCGTCGAGAAGGTCGTCAAGGTGCGGCGGTGCGCCACCGTCGTGAAGGGTGGCCGTCGATTCAGCTTCGCTGGCCTGGTGGTCGTGGGCAACGGCCGCGGCAAGGTCGGTGTCGGCTACGCCAAGGCCAACGAGGTGCCGCCCGCCGTCGAGAAGGCCATCAAGGACGGGATGAAGAACCTCGTCGAGGTGCCGATCCAATCGGGCACGATTCCGCATCGGGTCGAGGGCGTCTATGAGACGGCCAAGGTGGTCCTGCTGCCCGCCGGGCCGGGCACGGGGATCATTGCCGGGGCGGCCGTCCGGGCCGTCTGTGAGTCGGCCGGCATTCAGGACGTCCTGAGCAAGGCCCACGGTTCCACCAATCCCGTCAACTTGGTGAAGGCCGCCATCGAAGGCCTCAAGCAGTTGAGGACCCGCGAAGATGTCGAGCGGCTGCGGGGCGTCAGCCTCTCCTGAGCCGTTCCGACCCGTTCATCCACTCTGACAGCATCTGCAAGCACCGAGATCGACAACCATGCAACTCGACGGCGTCAACAAGGGCATCCACAAGAACCGCAAGCGGTTGCGCGTGGGCCGAGGCCCAGGTTCTGGTCGCGGCTGCACCGCCGGCCGCGGCGACAAGGGGCAGGGCCAGCTTGCCGGTTGGTCGGCGGCGGGCATCTTCGAGGGGGGGCGGCTGCCGCTCATCCGACGGATTCCGAAGCGCGGATTCCACAACCGGCACGGCCTGATCGTGCGGAGCGTGAACGTCGAGGCGCTGGAGAAGGCCTGTCAGGCAGGCAGTGAGGTGACCCCGGACTCGCTGCGAGCGGCGGGGGTGGCCAAGGGCATCTGGCACGAACTCAAGATCCTGGGCAACGGGGCCATCTCCAAGGCCCTCAAGGTCTCGGCCCACCACTTCAGCGCCCAGGCCAAGGAGAAGATCCTGGCCGCCGGGGGAACGGTCACCGAACTTCCCGGACCGGCCCCCGTGGTTCGGAACATCGGAAAGGCGTCGCGGAAAAAGCCGGTTGGCGGGTAGGGTATCGGGCCGTATTGGCCGCCCTGAGGAGAGCTCACCGTGCTGGAAAAAATCCGCGTCATCTTCACGATCCCCGAACTTCGGCAGAAGATCCTGCTGACGCTCGGCCTGCTGGCGATCTATCGCGTCGGCTGGCAGGTGCCGCTGCCGATCGTCGATGCCGACGTGATGTCGGCCTTCTCGCAGCAGTCTGGAGGCGTCGGTGAACTGCTCCGGACCGTGGCGGTGTTCTCGGCGAGCCAGCTCTCGCAGGCCACGATCTTCGGCCTCGGGATCATGCCCTACATCTCGGCCTCGATCATCTTCCAACTCCTCGGTACGGTCTGGCCGCCACTGGAGCGGCTGCAGAAGGAGGGGGAAGCCGGCCGGAAGAAGATCAACGAGTACACCCGCTACGCCACGGTGATCATCTGCATCGTGCAGAGCTGGGCCTACGTGGCCTTTCTCGCAGCCCCCGGTCGGGAGCAGTCCTTGATCCAGGAGGGGTTCCTGGTCGATGGGAAGTTACCTTTCATCTGGCAGTTCG
>CAMCPF010000183.1 GCA_945876515.1 Candidatus Kuenenia stuttgartensis | reverse complement strand
TTGCAGGGCCCGCTTCACGGCGACCGTAAGGCTCTCGCCGGTTCGCTCCGACAGCTGCCGGGCGAGCGCATCCGCCTCGTGATCCTTGATGCTGAGCGTCACGGCAACCTTTCTGGACTTATTTTCTTCCTTGCTAGACTAACGTTATTCAAGTGACCCGGCAACTTCCGGTCTGTTCGCGCAGATTGCCGCTCACCGATGCCTTCGGCTCGTACCGCCCAGGGCATGGCAGAGACAGTCCTTGCCGCGCGGTGCGTGCCGCAAACCAACAAGGCCCAGAGAAGTGGCAAGTCGATGAGCAGGAAGTGTGTTGTCCGTCGAGCCGCAGGGGCCTGGTGCCGACCTCGTGGAGCGGCCGTCAGCATGGCCTGCCTTGCGGTGAGCATCGCCCTGTTCTCAGCGACCGGCATGGCCCAGGTCGTTGCCACCGGCGAACTCACGCTTGCGGGCACGGTCGAGACGGTGACGAGCGACGGCCTGACGGTGCGGGACGAGGCCGGCAAATCCTTCAAGGTCCGCGTCCAGGGAAAGAAGCAGCAGGGGATCGCTTTGGCCGACGGCACGCTGCTCGCCGCCCCAGTGGAGGTGGTGGTGCGGGCCGAGTTCCCCGCCACCGGCCTCAAGCCCGGGCAGGTGGTCCGGTTCCGCTGCCGGATGGATCAGACTGGCAAGGCCGACGGCGCGGTGGCGGAAGTCACGGCGCTCGACGAGGGCGAGGTCATGCTCGGCGTGACCGACGCCGAGGGTGACGCGAAAGCCGACCCACAGCAGTCGACCGGCCGGAAGCAGGCCATTGAGCGAGAGGTCACCGCGACCGTGAAGACGGTCAATGCCAGAAAGCTGGTCGTGGAGTTCCCTCGGGACCGTGCCTGGAACCGCAAGACTGTGCTGGCGGTGCCGCTGGGCGAGGGGGCTGTGGCGCGGCTCACGAGCGACGACCCCGCCCGGGTCGAGCCGGGGGCGCGGATGGTGAGCCTGGTGGCGATCCAGCTCCGGGGAGGCGAACTCGTGGCCCGCTCGCTCGAGGTGGAGAACGCGGCGGCCACCAGCGTCGCCGACAAGGGCGACGAGGCCTTGGAGCGGAGGTTCCAAAAGCTCTCAGATGTGCCGCCAGCCGAGCCCCGGCTGGTGCGGTCACCGCACTTTGCCTTCGTGACGGACATCTCGGACCGGGAATGGGGGGTGATCAGTTTCAAACTCGAGAGGATGGTCGGGGCGCTCGAGAAGTTCCTCGGGCGGAAGCTGACCGGTTTGGTCGAGGGCTTCGTCGCAGCCGACCTCACGAGGTTTCCTCCGGGGCTGATCGACGACGACTACGGGACAGAAAAAATCCGCCGGGGCGAGGGCGTGTGCGTCAACTCGCGGCTCGGAGCGCAGCGGCAGGCCCGGCTCTATTCCTGCGCTGACCACGGCGTGATCCAACACGAATGCGTGCACGGGATCTGCCACCTCGCCTTCGGCTCCTCGGGGCCGACGTGGCTGGCGGAGGGGCTGGCGGAACTGGGCAACTACTGGAAGGACGGAGACCAGACCATCGATTTGCCCGCGCCGGTGGTCGGCTACCTGCAGAACGCGACGCCCAAGCGGAAGCTGCTCGAGATCGCCGTGCCGGGCCGCACCGAGGCCGGCACCTGGGAGGACTATGCCTGGCGGTGGGCCCTCTGCCACCTGCTGGCCAATAACCCCAACTACTCCAACCGGTTCGTGCCGCTGGCGATCGCCCTGATGGAGGAACGCGACGGCGCCTCGTTCGAGAGCGTGTACGGGCCGGTGGCCCGCGAGGTCTCGTTCGAATACGACCAGTTTTTGGCTACGCTCGGCAACGGCTATCGATCGGACCTGACTGCCTGGCCATGGCAGGCGAAGTTTCAGCGGCTGGCCGACGGCGCTGAGGCGAAGGTGAAGGTCAAGGCCAAGGCCGGCTGGCAGCCGGCGCGGGTGCTGGTGGGGTCGGGCGACCGGTTCGAGGTCGTCGCCGACGGCACGTGGATGATAGCGGCGGCCGGGCAGCCGCTCGACGCCGATGGCGAGGCCGACGGCCGCGGCCGGCTGGTGGCCGCCGTGTTCGCCGACTATTCGCTCACCCCCGAGATCCCGCTGGGGGCCAAGGCCACGCTCGAGCCGCCCGCCGCCGGGCAGCTCTTCCTCCGGTGCACCGATGCCTGGACCGAACTCGGCGACAACGACGGCGAGATCAGCGTCATCATTCGCCGGGCCCCGTAACGGGCGACTGATCCCCGTCCGGCTACCGGGCCCGGTAGCGGCGGATCAACGCCGCGGTGGAGGGATCGTGGTGATCGAGGGTGGGCTCGGTACCGCTCTCGAGCTCCGGCACGATCCGGTTGGCCAGCACCTTGCCGAGCTCCACGCCCCACTGGTCGAACGGGTTCACGTCCCAGATCGCGCCGGCCGTGAACACCGCGTGCTCGTAGAGGGCCACGAGGCTGCCAAGAACGTGGGGCGTAAGCCGCTCGGCCAGGATCGTGGTGCTCGGCCGGTTGCCAGGGAAGGTCTTGTGGGCGACAAGATCCTCCGGCACGCCGTCGGCCCGGACCTCGGCGGTGGTCTTGCCGAAAGCGAGCGCCTCGGCCTGGGCGAAGCAGTTGGCCATCAGGAGGTCATGGTGCCGACCAACGGGATTGAGCGACTTGAGGAACCCGATGAAGTCACAGGGAATCAGCCGCGTGCCCTGATGGATCAGCTGATAGAAGGAGTGCTGCCCGTTGGTACCCGGCTCGCCCCAATACACCGGACAGGTTTCGTAGTCGTCGATCACCCGGCCGTCGAGCGTGACCCGCTTGCCGTTGCTCTCCATCGCAAGTTGTTGCAGGTAGGCCGGGAATCGCGCCAGGTACTGGTCGTAGGGCAGCACGGCGATCGTGTGGGCCCCGAGAAAGGTCGTGTTCCAGACGGCGATCAGACCCTGGAGCACGGGCAGGTTCTGCTCGAAGTCGGCCGTGCGGAAATGCTCGTCCATGGCGTGGAAGCCGGCGAGCAGCTCGCGGAACCGTTCCGGGCCGATGGCCAGCATCGTGGAGAGGCCGATGGCCGAGTCCATCGAGTAGCGGCCGCCGACCCAGTCCCAGAAGCCGAACATGTTGGCCGTGTCGATCCCGAATCCCGCCACCTCCTTGGCGTTGGTGGAGACGGCCACGAAGTGCTTGGCCACGGCCGCCTCCGCGCCCAGCGCCGCCAAGGCCCAGGCCCGGGCCGTGCGGGCGTTGGCGAGCGTCTCCTGGGTGGTAAAAGTTTTGGAAGAGACGATGAACAGCGTCTCGGCGGGGTCCAGGCCGTGCACGGCCTCGGCGAAGTCGGTGCCGTCCACGTTGGAGACAAACCGGAAGGCCAGCTCCCGGTCGGCATAGTGCCTGAGGGCCGTGTAGGCCATCACCGGCCCGAGGTCCGAGCCCCCGATCCCGATGTTGACGACCGTGCGGATTCGCTTGCCCGTGTGGCCGAGCCATTCGCCCTTGCGGACGCGGTCGCAGAAGGCGGCCATCCGATCGAGCACCTCGTGCACGCCGGGCACCACGTCCTGGCCGTCGAGCGTGATCGACTCCGTCCGCGGCGCCCGCAGCGCCACGTGGAGCACGGCCCGGTTTTCGGTGGCGTTGATCCGCCCGCCCGCGAACATCGCGTCGATCCGGTCGCGGAGGCCGCAGGCCTGGGCGAGCTGCACCAACAGCGGCAGCGTGCCGTCGTTCAGCCGCTGCTTGGAATGGTCCACGAACAGGCCGCAGGCCTCGAACGAAAGCCGCTCGGCCCGGTGGTGGTCGGCCGCGAACAGCTCCCGCAGCGGCAACTGGCCGCTCACGCGGGCGTGGTCGGCCACGGCCCGCCACTCGGGGAGATGCGTGCGGCTGGACGGTACTGCCTTCGATGATGGCATGAGAGATCTCCGCGGATTGACCTGAAACAAGCGATGCCCACCCGATCGCTCACGATCCGTAAGGTATCCGAACCCGTGGATCACGCGGATCAAAGTCCTTGCCGTTCCGGGTGACCAGGATGCAGCCTTCCCGATCGGCGGTGGCCAGTACGATGGCGTCGGGGAGTTTGAGACGCAACTGCTTGCGCAGTTCCACCGCTCGCTGAGCGATCTCGGTCGAGAGATCGACACGCCGCATCGACTCGAAGAGCGCCTCGGCGGCGAAGCGCTCCGCATCGTTCTCGGCGCCGATCATCACTTCCATCCACGAGATCAGCGAGTAGCACAGGTCGTCGTATCGGTCGATCTCAACCGCAGCTGCATCCACCCCCTGGAGAAAGTCGATGAGCACGTCGCTGTCGATGACGGCCCTCATCGCTCCCACTCAGCCCGGAGCCGACGAACCAACGTCGAACCGTCGATATTCTTCGCGCTCCATGCTCCGAACGCCCGCGCGCGACTCGGCCGCTGTTCCTCGGCGAGCAATCTCGCCACCGCCCGGCGCACCGCCTCCGCCCGGGAAATACCCTGCGCCGCGCACAGGGCGGCCAGAGACTTCACCTGCTCGTCAGTCAGATCAATGATAGTGCGCATGATGTCGTCATCATATATCGCTTCTCCACTGGGTCAAGATTCTGCACAGGACCGTAGCGGCGGCCCGGAACCGTGCGGCGTCAGCCACCCGCAACGACCCGCGACTTGGCCTCGATCACGCCCAGGAGTTCGTCCCAACTCTTCACGAAGGCTTCGGCACCGTCCTTTTGCAGCTTCGCGCCGAGGGCGGCGACATCCACGCCGGCCCGCTCGATCGCGAAGATCGTCGAGTCGGCCAGCCCGCCCCCCGCCGAGAGCGTGGCCGCCACCCGGCCGCCTTCGGCAAAGGCGTGCAGGGTCTTCTCCGGCATGGTGTTGATCGAGTTTGGGGCGGCCAGGGCGTCGATGTAGAGGCTTTCGGACGCCTTAGGATCCTTGGTGCCGGTGCTGGCGAACAAGAGTCGCTGCGGGACCGCCCCGAAGTTACAGAGCCGCTCGAAACGGTCCGAGGCCAGCAGGTCACGGTAGGCCTGATAGGAAAGCTCGCCGACGGCGATCCCCAGTCGGTTCACGAGTTCCGGGGGCAGCGTCTTCGCGGTCGCCCCGTCCCAGCGGCTGATGAAGAGCGAAGCCACCGAGCAGACCCGCGGCGAGAGCCCGGCCTCGATCCGCCGCTCGATGCCCCGTAGATAGGCCTCGGCGGCAGCCAGATACTGCTCCCGCGTGAAGAGCAGCGTCACGTTCACCGGCACGCCGGCGAAGATCGCCTCCTGGATCGCAGGCAAGCCCTCGGGTGTGCCCGGGATCTTGATGAACAGGTTCGGCCGGCCCGCGCGGGCGTGAAGCGCCTTGGCCTGGGCGAGCGTGGCGGCAGTGTCGTAGGCCAGCCGGGGCGAGACCTCGAGCGAGACCCAGCCGTCGATCCCGCTGGTGCGATCGTAGACCGGGCGGAAGAGATCCGCCGCCCGCTGCAGATCCTGGATCGCGATCTCGAAGAAGGCTTCCTCGGCGGCGAGGCCGCGGGCCCCGAGGGCCGCCAGTGCCCCGTCGTAGAACGACGTGTCCTTGACGGCGGCGTTGTAGATCGAGGGGTTGCTGGTCAGCCCCGTCACATGCAGGTCGCGGATGTAGCGGGCGAGCGTGCCGTCATCGAGCATCCCGCGGGTGATGTTGTCGAGCCAGAGGCTCTGGCCGACCCGCTGGAGGGCGGCGGTTGAGGCAGACATGACGGTGCTCCGAGGCGAGGGGTCTCTGACGAGCCGCCACTATACCGCCGCTCACCGTCCGCCAGCAGCCTCGTCGTCGAGGTCGTCGTCGGAATCGCCGGCGAAGGTGTCGATGTCGCCGATGTCGTCCTCGTCCCAGTCGTCCTCGTCCTCATCGTTTTCAAACGTGGCGCGGGCCGGTTCGGATTCGGCGTGCGGCTGGATCTTCAGCTTCCGCGGAGCGGGGTCGGGGGGCAGGGGGGCGGTGCCGGTGCGGGCGGCCCACTCCTCCATCGTGATCAGCACCTCGCGGGCCTGGCTGCCCTTGTATTCGCCCACCACGCCGTCCTCCGCCATGAAGTCGATCAGCCGGGCCCCGCGGCCGTAGCCCACGCCGAGCGCCCGCTGGAGGAGCGACACGCTGCCGCGGCCCTCGCGGATGATCACTTCGACGGCGGCCTCGTACAGGTCGTCCTTGTCACGGGGATCGTCGCCCTTCTTGCCGGCCGCCTCTTCGGCGCCGGCGGGCTGGAGGTTCACGAGCTCGGCGGCATACTGCGGCTCGCTCGTGCCGATCGCCGCCATCACGCGGCCGATCTCCTCGTCGGACAGGAACGTGCCCTGGCCGCGGAGGATCTGGCTGGTGCCGGGCGAGAGGAAGAGCATGTCGCCGTTGCCGAGCAGCCGCTCGGCCCCCATCTCGTCGAGCACCACGCGGCTGTCGGTGCGGCTGGCCACCTGGAAGGCGATCCGCGCCGGCAGG
>CAMCPF010000182.1 GCA_945876515.1 Candidatus Kuenenia stuttgartensis | reverse complement strand
GAGCAGGGCGACGTCGGCCTTCCCCTCGGCGAGATCCCGCCAGCCGGAGTCGGTGCTCGTGCGGTCGAGGGTCACGGTGGCGGAGGGATGCACCCGCATGAAGCCTTCGGCCCAGAACGCGGCCGCCTGCTCGAGCGTGCTCGAGCCCGAGAGCTTGAGGCTGCCCTCCACCGGGGCCGCGGGCCGATATTCGAGCGTGGCCAGTTCTGCGAGCGGGTTCTCGGCCGGCGGGTCGCGGTCTTCGTCGGCCATGGCGGCGACGAGTAGTAGGCACGAGGCCGCCATGGCCCGGGCGAGGTCGAAAGCGGCTCGCCGCGTGGCTTGAATGCAAACGGGTGAAATCATGGCTGGTCTCCGGTTCACGAACGGAAAACCAGCCTAAGCCGGGGCCGCGACGGCCGCCTATGCCAAATCCAGGGCGGCACGACAGCCGCCGCGGTCAGCCGCCACGGCGCTCGATGACCAGCGGCTCGGCCGAGCGGATGTCGCCGATCCTCAGGGCGGCGCGGCCCGAGAGCAGGTCGTCTACCAAACTGCCCACCACCTGGGCCCGCCAGCCGCGGGAGAGCAGCGGCTCGCGGTCGAGGTCGCCGTAGCCGAGCTTCCAGGCCAGGAGATCCCGCATGTCGGAGGAGGTGCCCACGAGCGCCGGCGCGAGCTTGAGCTGGCGACAGAGACCCGCGACGGCCGTGGCCATGAACTGGCCGAGCATCGCCAGATGGGCCGGCGGAGCCTGACGACGCTCACCGCCCGGCAGGTCGCCCTCGGGGCAGTCGAGGCCTCGCTGGATCGCGTCGGAGAGGCCCTTCATGATGTGCCGCAGGTCAGATCGCTGCATCCCCCGCACGGCCGCGATCTGCTGCTCGCTCGCGGTCTTGCGCTTGCAGAGCTCGACGAGCAGGTCGTCCCGCAGGACCCGCTTCGGGGGCATGTCGCGATCCTCGGCGACGGCGTCGCGCCAGTGCCAGAGTTCCCTGGCCACCGCCAGCTCGCGGCGGGAGAGGTTGCCCAGCCCCGCCACCCGCCGCCACCGCTTGCGGACGAACGACTCCTCGACGTCGTCCTGCCAGATGGCCATCTCGGCGGCCATCCAGGCGGTGCGGCCGAGGGCTTCGAGCTTGTCCTCCATCTTGCGCCACAGCCGCTCGAGATGCCGCACGTCGTCCACGGCATAGGCCAACTGCGAGTCGGAGAGCGGCCGTTTCCGCCAGTCGGTCCGCGTCTCCCCCTTGTCGGCCTGCTCGCCGAGAAACCGCCGCACGATCGCCGCGTAGCCGGCCGGGTAGTCGTGGTCCACGAGGCCGGCCGCCACCTGCACGTCGAAGAGCTTGGACGGACGAGCCTTGATGGCGTGGAGGATGAAGCCCATCTCCTCGCGGCCGGCGTGCACGACCGTGGTCCGGCCGGGCTCGGCCAGGAGCCGCCAGAAGGGGTCGATCTCGGGGACGGCCAGGGTATCGACCACCGCCAGCACGCCGGGGGCCGCCACCTGCAAGAGGCAGAGCTGGCTGCGGTAGGTGTGTTCCGAGACGAACTCGGTGTCGAAGGCGATGAAGGGCTGATCCGCCAGCCGCTCGACGAGCTCCCGGAACCGGGCTTCGCTGGTGATGACGTCGAACGACTCGCGGGCTTTGGCTGCCTTGCTCACGAACGTGATCTTCCTTTTGCCGGACGGCCGCTGCAGGAAGCGGCTACAGAAACAGGAACGCGGCGGCGGCCAGGACCGGCAGCAGGATGCCGCAGCTGTAGAGGATGTAGCCGAAGAAGCTCGGCATCTTCACGCCCGCCTGCTCGGCGATCGCCTTGACCATGAAGTTGGGGCCGTTGCCGATGTAGGTCATCGCCCCGAGGAACACGGCTCCCAGGCTGATGGCCGCCAGCCGGCCCACCTCGACCCCCGCCATCGTCGCCGCCCCCGCCTCGGCCGGCAGGGCCTGGGCCGTCTTGAAAAACACGAGATACGTGGGGGCGTTGTCGAGCACGCTCGAAAGGCCGCCGGTGACCCAGAAGAAGCCCAAGGGCGAGGTGATGCCGAGCTCGCCGCCGCGCTCGTTGAGGATCGCCAGGGCCGGCTGCATGCAGATGAAGATGCCCACAAAGAGCGCGGCCACCTCGAGGATCGCGAAGTAGGTGAAGCCGTTGCGGCGGCGGACATCGGTCGAGCCCAACAGCAGCGACAGCCCCACGAGCCCGAGGAGTGTCGCCTCGCGGAGATAGATCCAGGGATGCCAACTCGTGCCGGGGATCGTCTTCGACGGGTCGAGCAGGGCCACGGCGGCGATCACGCCGGCCATCAGCGGCAGGTTGGGCCAGAGCCCCTCGACGCGCATCCGGCCGGCCGTGTGGGCGTCGCGGGAGAGGTCGCGGTGCGACTCCTGCGGATAGGAGAGGAACGTGTCCCAAAGCCAGTAGATGGCGAGCACCACCGCGTTGACGAACAGCCATTCCCGCCACAACGACAGGGTCCAGAGGAAGTCGACACCCTGGAGGTAGCCGAGAAACAGCGGCGGGTCGCCGATCGGCAACAGGCAGCCGCCGCAGTTGCAGACCAGGAAGATGAAGAACACCACCGTGTGCACCACGTGCCGCCGCTGGCGGTTGGTCTCCAGGAGCGGCCGGATCAGGAGCATTGCGGCGCCGGTCGTGCCGATCAGGCTCGCCGCCAGGGCGCCGATCCCGATGAAGGCGGCATTTACTGTGGGCGTGGCCGCCAGATCCCCCTCGATCCGGACACCGCCGGTGATCGTGTAGAGCGCGAACAGGAGGAGGATGAAGGGGATGTACTCGGCACAGAGGGCGTTGACGAGCACCGTGCCGGCCACACCCCAGGCGGGGCCCGATGCCGCCGGGGCTACGACGCCGTGGGCCGGGAAGTGGAGCTCCACCGGCTGGGCATGGACGAACAGGTAGTAGGCCACCGTGACGGCCGCCAGGATGGCCGCCACGAGCAGTTTGCTCGAGTTGTGCTCCCACCAGTGTGCCAGGCTGGGCACGAGCGGTAGCGCCGCGATCAGGCCGAGCAGCACCACGAACGGGACAACCGTGAACAGGGGCGGGGCGGCTCCGGCCGCGTGGTGGTGATGGCCGTGGTCGTCGTGCTCCGGAGCGTGGTCGGCGTCCGCGGGGGCATGGTCGCCGCCATGATCGGCCGAGTGGTGCCCTGCTTGTGCGGCGACCAGCAAATCCCGACCATGCTGGGGCCACCCCAGCGCTGCCGCCACAAGGTACGCTGCGAGGGCAAGGCCCACCCCGGCGAGCGACCGGGCCGAGCCCGACGGGGCCTGGCCGCCATGCGAGGCGTCGTGGCTGGGAAGGTCGTGCATGGCGTCCGTGCGGGAGGTGGCGGTGGGCCCGGGCGTCACCGGCCGCGGTCTGGACATGAAATGGTATGCGAGTCGGCAGGAGAGCGAAAGCGGAATCATGGATGAGGCCGAGCGGCGGGAGGTCTGGCTCCGAGGCAACGTCCGTCCGGTGGCAGGGCTGGCCCTGATCACGATCGTCGTCGCGACCGCTGCGGCAGTGGGCCTCGTGGCCGTGGGCCTCGGCTCGGCCGCGTGGCTCGTGGCGGGCATCGCGGCGGCGGTGCTCGTTGCGGCAGCGGTGGTGGCCCGTGCCGCGGCCGCGCCGCGGCTGGCGTGCGTCGCCGATCGGCTCGAGATCAGGCTCGCGCCCGGCCGGGTCGAGCGGGTGCCGCTGGAGGCGGTGGAGTGCGTGTTTCGTGGCTCGGAACTCCTGCCCGAGCCCGGCGGCGACGAGGCCTCGCCCCGGCTGCGGGTCGGCACGCTCGTCGTCCGGTTCGCGGAGCGGGAGACCGACTGGAAGGCGCGGCCGGCGTTCCGCCCCTGGGGCACGTGGAGCGATGGCCACGTTGTGATCGACGGCCGCTGGTGCGAGCCGCTCTCGCGCGAGACCGTGCAGCGGATCGCCGCCGACCTGCTCGCGGCCAAGCGGAAGGCCGGGGAGCAGGTCGCATGACGACGATCACCTGGCCGCAGGGGCTGCTCGTGAGCGTGCGGGATGCCGAGGAGGCCGCCGTGGCCGTGGCCGCGGGAGCCGCGATCATCGACGTCAAGGAACCGCGGCACGGTCCGCTCGGCCGCGCAGCGGCGGAAGTCACCGCCGCCGTGGCTGCCGCGGTGGGCGGCTGCGCGCCGCTCACGCTCGCCTGCGGTGAACTCACCGCGTCCACCGAAGTCATCGCGCACGTGGCGGACGTGCTGCGGCTGCTGCCCCCCGGCAGCGTGCCTCCCAAGGCCGTGAAGGCGGGGCCTGCCGGTCTCACGCTGCCCGCTTGGCGAACCGCCTTCGGCCGACTGCGGGAGAGCCTGCCGCCGGGCATCGAGGCGGTGGCCGTGGCCTATGCCGACTGGCGTCGGGCGGAGTCGCCGCCCCCGGAAACGTTGCTCGACGAGGCCCTGCGGTTGAACGCTGCCGCGTTCCTGGTCGACACGTTCGATAAGCAGGGGCCCGGGCTGTTCGCGACCATCCCCCCGCGGGCCGTCGCGGCCTGGAGCCAGGCCGCGGGCGCCGCCGGCCTGCCGCTCGCCGTCGCGGGCCGGCTGACCACGGCCGACGTGACCGAGGCCTTCGGACTCGGAGCCCGGATCGTGGGCGTGCGATCCGCGGCCTGCGACGGGGGCCGCGATGGCCGGATTGCCACCCCGCTGGTGCGGCAGCTTGTTAGACTTTCGGGCTCCGGAGCCGCCAGGGAGCGGCCGGCCTGCCATGGAGTGCACCTGTCATGAAGCAATTGGAAGTACGTCTGCCGCATGGGCTCGATGCGGCCGAGGTTCGCCGCCGTCTCGATCACGGTCTCGAGCGGGCCCGCACCGAGTTCGGCGACAAAGTCACGGCGCTCGATGCCGCCTGGGAGACCGACGAGCGGCTCAAGCTGGACTTGACGGTGATGGGGATGTCGATCGCCGGTGACATCGATGTCCTGCCTGCAGAACTGGTCGTGCGGCTCGACCTGCCGATGATGGCGGGCCTGTTCGCCGGCCGGATTCGCTCGGGCATCGAGGAGCGGCTGGGGGGCATGCTCCAGGCCCCGGCGTGAGTCTCGGCCGGTCGTGCCGGTGGTGACGCCGACGGTCGAATCGATTGTGGCGGTCACGACCGACGGGCAGGCAAACGGGCGGGTTCCCGCAGAATTTGCCCGATCATGGAGTCTGAGTATTGTCGAGATCCATGAGTACATCCCCCTCACTCCCGCTCCGTCGCCCCGCCTTCAGGCTGGCGGCGTTGCTCGCCCTCGGGCTGCTGTCGGCGGTGATCGCGACCCCGGCCTTCGCCCAGCCCGCCGGCCTGCAGTCCGGGGGAGTTCCGGAAGACGACCCGTTCGCCGACGAGCTCAACCCATTCGGTCCCGGTCCCTCGCGTCCGGCGCCGCCGCGGCCGTCCCCGCAACCGCAGCGGCCGGCCCAGCCTGCGCCCCGGGTTCCGGTGCCGTTCCCCGAGGCGACCGTCCCGGGTGAACCGGCCGAGCGGTCGCGGCGCCCCAGCACGACGCCCGACCGCGGCTCGTTCGAGCCGTCACCGGCCGAGGCCTTGCTCGTCGAGGCCGAAACGCTCGACCGGGCCGGCAAGTTTGCCGAGGCCCGAGTGAAGCTTGAGGAAGCGATCAAGAAGGATCCGAAGCTCCCGATCGCCCACCTCGCGCTCGGCGTCGTGGCACGACGACTGGGCGACTTTGAGGGTTCGGTGGATGCCCTCTCGGAGGGCCTGCAGCTCGACCCGCAAGACTCCGAGATGTATCTCCGCAGGGGCATCGCCTGGTTCCACCTAGGGCTCTACGGGATTGCGCTCGAAGACTTCGAGGAGGCGGCCGGCATCGCCTACGACGACCCCCGGCCCGAGCTCTGGCGGGGCCTGACGCTCGTCGAACTCGACCGCCCGCTCGAGGCCATCAACGCCTACGCCTCCGCGATCCGCCGCGACCGCACCTACATGCTCGCCTACCTGAATCGCGGGCTCGCCTACCTGGCGGCGGATCAGCCGCGGAAGGCGGAGTTCGACTTCGACCAGGCGATCCGCCACGACCCACGGGACGTGCGGGCCTGGTTCAATCGCGGCGTGGCCCTGGCCCGTCAGGGGCGGCATCGGGAGGCGATGCACTCCTATGAAGAGGCCCTGAAGCGGGACCCGAAGCACGAGCCTTCGCGTCGCAACCTCCAGGCCGTCCGCGGCCTGGCCGGGCGGTAGCGCTGGTCTGTCGCGGTCGGGCTCGGGGTGTGAGGGCTCGGGGTGGCCCATGCCATCTCGCCGGACGCTCACGCGGCCTGGTGCGTGTTGGCTCGGGGTTGCCCACGCCCTCTCGCTACACGTTCACTGCGGCCCTCCAGGCCTCCGTTCACTGCGTGTCCGCTCGCTTCGGCATCCTGCCTTCGCTCGCTTCCACAGCTCGCTCGAGGGCATGGGCAACCCCGAGCGGTCA
>CAMCPF010000181.1 GCA_945876515.1 Candidatus Kuenenia stuttgartensis | reverse complement strand
CGCAGCCGGATGCGGAGTTCGTAGCGGCCGCTCGTCGCACCGGCGTCAACGAGCGCCGGGTTCGAGAGGCTGGAGCGATACTGGGCCGCAGTCGTCGCCGCCACGCTGCCGTTGGTGGCCCCCGTCGCGACCGGCTCGTATCGCGGCTGGCTGCGGACCCGCACGTAATACCGTGTCTGCACCGCCGGCGTGCCCGGCAGGATCAGCCGCATCCCGGCATCGCGCGGGCTCTGCGTGAAATAGTCACCGCCCCGCCAGGTGTCCTTCGCCAGCGGCTGGGCGATCCCGGTGACACCGGTGAGCGCGGGCGTCGCATAAGAATACCTCGCCTCGATCGCTGTCTCGCCAATCCCGCCGCCACTGTAGACGAGCGTGAGTTGGCCGGTTGCGAGGTTCACCGAGCCGCCGATCGCATACGAGCCGGTGCCCCCTGCCGCGACGGGCACGCCGTTCGGCGTGCCGAGCATGTCGCTCCCGAGAATGTTCTGGAACGTGATCGCACCGGTGGCGTCCACCGCGAAGGTCTGGATCGCCACCGGCAGGGGAATGAACCCGGGCACGATCTCGTAGATCACGCCGCTGAGCGTGCCCGGCAGTAGGCTGAAGTTCCCGGGTGTGAAGCCGTCGGGGGCGAACTGGTAGGTGACGCTCGCGCCGCCCACGGTGTCCTGCACGACCTCGCCCTGGGCCACTCCCCCCTGCGCGACCGAATCGGCCGACCGGGCCAGCACGTTGCCCGCGGCATCGAGCACCTCCACCATCGCGTCGAGCGCCGGGCTCGTCTTGTCGATATCGACCCAGACCTCGGAGCCGGCGTAGCCGAGGAACGTATAGACGTCGACATCGGAGGTATCGTCGAGGGCCACGTTGCCGTGCACCTCGAAGCCGAGCCGCCGATTCTCGTCGCCGCTCTTCTCCTGGGCCGACTCCCAGGTGTTGTTGCCGGTGGCGAAGTTGGGGGCCAACACACCGAGGCTCTGGGCGTCGCTGGTCGTGGCGTTGACGTCGTTCCCGGAGGTGTACGACCGCTCTGCCTCGGTCAGGATCGTGACGTTCCGATCGTTCGAGAACGGCAGGAATCGCAGGCTCCGCCAGTCGCCGGCGGTCGGCACCGTGGCCGAGCCATCGACGTTGGTGTCGGTCACGACCCGCCCCAGCGGATCGAGGCTCGCGCCGGCCGTGTCGTCCCGCAGCGAGGTCAGCATCACGGGATACCCGGGCTGGCCTACCACCTGCACGGTGCCGCCGATCCGGTCGTCGATGTCGAGATACTCACCGGCCGCCGTGAACCCCGCGTCGGCGCCCAAGAGTTTCACCACCAGGCTCGCGTCGGGCCGGCTCAGGAGCCGCACGCCCGTCGCCGTGTGGAAGTTCTGGACGATGATCTCTTCCTGGAGCACGTGCACCGTGTCGGTGTCATCCCAGACGCTCTCGACGGTGATTTCACCGCCCCGCACGACCATCCCGGCGATCGCCGAGACGCCCGCGCTGTACGACAGCCGGTTGCCGCGGACGAGCGGCCCGAAGTTGTCATCGAAGCCCGTGGAGCGGTCGATCCCGCCGGTGCTGCGGCCGACGTCACCCCGCTGCACGTCCGAGAGCGCGTTGGCGTTGACACTGACAACCGCACCGCTGTTAGAGCGAAAATCGTTCGCCACGATGATCGGCTGCGAACCGAGCACGAACACGGTCGCCGCGTCATTGCCTCCGCGACCGGTACGGTTCGACGAAGCAGTGCCGGCCGCGTTGAACTCCACCCGGCTGTTGGCCAGCCGCAGGTCGCCCTGATGCACCTCCAGCACGTTGAAGCTGTCGAACCCGCCCTCGATCGGGGTGGTGCCGCCACCGAAGGCAAGGTAGGCACGGTCGATGCTCGCCCGGCCGCCGGCATTGACCACGATGCCGCCCCAATCGCCCACCGTCAGCGTGCCGATCGCACGGCCCACGGCGTCGAACTTGTCGGGCACGTTGCCGTTGGTGTCGAACGTACCACCGGCGCCGTAGCGATTGTCGCCGAGGCTCGTGAAGATCACCGACTTGCCAGGAGTGCCCTCGGCCACGAGTTGGGCGATGCCCCGCTCCAGTTCGATCCGCGAGCCCTGCAGTTTGACGACCACACCGGGGTCGATCGTCAGCCGACCCATCTGGCGGGCCCGCTCCACGCCGCCCACCTCCTCATAGCCGCCGGCGCCGCCGTTGATCACCAGGTTTTCCTGGATCACGTACACGATGTCATTGCTCTTGAACCGGGCCGGAACGTCCAGCCGGTCGAGCGGGGTGCCGAACTGGGTCTCGATCTTGACGAACAGGCCGTTCACCGAGTTGTCGGTGAGGCGGTTGCCCCGCACCTCGGGGCCGACGCGGTCGCCGGTGTCCTCGAAGCTGTTGGGCGTGGCGGCGATCCCGGCCCCGGCGCTGAACCGGATGGTGTTGAACAGCACCGTCGGCCTGGTGTTTTCGAGTTGCACCGGCGCGAAGGAGTCGAGCTGTGAATCGACCCGCACCTGGCCGCCGCCGTAGCGGATGTCAGCCCCGGTGACCGAGTTCACAAAGGCCCGCTTCGAGGCGGCATCGGAATCCTGGCGCAGCACGAGGCCACCCCACTGCCCGCCCTGGACCGCGGGCCCGACGTTGTCGGAGTTGCCACCGACCGTGTCATCGTGCCACGAAGTAAACGTGACCTGCGAACCGGCGAACGCGCCGGTCGCCGGCACGCCAAGCACCTGCAACGCCGCACCCGCCCGCGAGACGATCTGCGACGAGCTGCCAACATCGATGTTGGCAGCCCGAAGCTTGAAGACCGCGCCGCCCTCGATCATCACTGTGACGTTCGCCGGCACGCTGAAGGTCGCCCCATCGGCCAGGGGCCTTCCAGCGAGGTCGGTGCCGATCTGGTAGGGCGCAGCCGCGGTGCCGGTGATTCGAATGATCTTCGTCGAGGGCTGCACGGCCGCGAGTGCCGCCTGGATCGTCTTGTACGGATTCGCCAGCGTGCCCGTGCCATTGCCGACGGCGGGGCTCGACTTGTCCACAAAGATCGTGTCGGCCGTGGAGGCCGCGTTGAACCAGAAGCGGAACACGCCGCCCGAGGCCCCGTCGCGGTCGCCGTCGAGGGGCCTGCCGGAGAGATCCACGATCGTGTTGGACGACGCGGAGGCGGGGGTGAAGCCGAGGTTGAGCCGGTAGTCGCCATCGGTCCGGCCGTTGGCGCCCGAATCGCTGATCGACGGGTCGAAGGCGGTGTTGCCGGTGCTGGTGACGGCCACGAAATAGGTGCCGGCCGCGAGATCGAGGCCGACGAACGAGTCACGACCGTAGTAGTCGTCGTTGCGGGCGACCAGCGTCCGCACCATCCGCCCACCCACCGTCTCCTCTCGGTAGAGGGAGATCACAGTGTCGAGCCGGCTGGTGATCGGCTGGCCCGGACGAGCCACCACCGTCTCCGCCGTGAACCGGCCCGCCTCGGAGAGCGCGAATCGGTAGACGTCGATGTCGGAGCCGTTCGCGGGATACAGCTGCCGCAGGTGCTCGATGTCGTAATCGCCCGGGAAGATCGGCTCGCCACCCAGATCGGCCCCCATGATCGAGGGCAGATCGTAGGTGTGGCCAAGGCCCAAGGCGTGGCCGATCTCGTGCATCGCCACACCGAACCAGCCTCCCCCATACTCGCTGTCACCCCAGTTGATGAGCGAGTTCATCAGGGCGCCGGCACCGCCGCCGAGGCCGGCCACCGCGCCCGCCGAGATATTGGGGTCAAACGCCCGCAGGTCGCCGGTCGCCACCATCAAGGAGGGCACGAAGGGGTTGTAATCAACCTCGACGAACCGCAGCCCCGAGTGCAGGCTGAAGAGTTCGAAGATCTCGCGGGCCCGCTGCTTCTGGGCCTCCGTGATCACGTTCTGCAGGTCGTTGCCCTGCGGATCCTGGCCGATGATGTCGCGGAAGTCGTAGCGTACGGTCGTGATGCCAGAGGCCGGATCGACGACGGCGAACGCAGGCGTGCCGTGAGTGCCACTGTCCACAGGCACGTCCCGCTGCCCGGGCGTGTCGAGGGTGCCGGGCTGCGTGGGGAACTCAAGGTTCCCCACCGGCGTCGGTACGGTCGCCCGCGCTTCAATCGAGGCGTCGATCTGCGCCCCGGCCGATCCGAGCGTGCCGAGGCTCCGGGCGGTCGTGAAACTCGAGTTGTTATCGTCGCCCGCAGTAAACACCACCGGGGCCGCGGCCGCGGTGCCTCCGATCTCGAGCCGATACATCCCTGCGGCATCACGCAGCGCCGCCCCGAAAAAGAGCGTGGCCCGGCCCGTGGTCGAATCGTAGGTCACGCCCGTGGGCACCACAGCAGCGCCGAGATCGGCATTGGTCGTGGGATCGACCCGCGTAAGCCGGTAAAAACTGCGATTCTGAACCGACGATGCCAGGAGCGGATCCTCAGTATTGAAGTAGACGTCGATCTGCCCGCGGTTTTGCCTGAGAGGCCCCGAGACCTCTCGGACCACCGGTTGGGGCACGACACCCACCACGAACGCCCCGAGATCGAGCCGCACGTTCACCGTGGTCGCCACGGCGGAATCGGCCGGCGCGAGTGACCGAAGACCGGCACCGACGTTGATCTGATACGAGCCGTCCGGCAGCGCAGACTTGAACCGAATCACCACCTGGTTTTGATTCGGAACGTCGTCGACGGACAAGCCGACGTCCACCGGCGAGCCACCGGCGGCGCCGACGACCGTGACATTCCCGGCGAGCGTGGCCGGATCGATCCGAACTCCGGGGCTGAACCGCAGCGTGAGCTGCTGCGGCGCCTCGTTGATTTCGACGACCCCAGGGCTCGCGTCCTTCACGTAGAACGGCGTCACGCTGTCGGCGAAGGCCGCGACGAGGTCGAACGCCATCACGCGGCGTGGCTCGAGCCGTTCGGCTGCAGCCGTCGCTCCGCTGCGGCGAACGCGACTACCGGCTTCGCCTCGCCGACGACGCCGCTTCCCAAAGAGCCTGCCCAAGGACGATGAACGGGGAGACCTGCGCATTGGACCGCCTGAAGGGGGGAGGGATGTTCCTCGAACGTATCTTCGTCACTACCGGCATCGACCGCCCGGCGGAAACCGCCCGGCCGTCACCTGTTGGTCACCCGTCAACCCTTGCCCCGCTTCCGCGGTCTCGCGCCAGATTTCGGCGATTGAACCTCGGGCGAGCACAGCCGACGTGCCCTCAGGTACGCATCCCTGCTCGAAAAGTTCGAACGTAGCAGGGTATTTTGAAGGCGGCAAGCAACGGGCGGCTCCGAATCTCGCGGAAAACAAGGGTTGGGGAAGTTTTCCCGCCGTCACGCCCTGAACCGCCTGCGGGCAACTCCCCGACCGACGCAAGGCCCCACCGAGCGGCGAAAACCGGGTGATCCGCCGCCCACCCGCCGCCTACAGCGCCCCGGGCTTCATGCCCTTCTTCGCCCCGTTGAACCCGAACGGTCTCGGCTCGAAGCTGCCCACCACGTCCACGCACGACTTCTCCGGGATCTTGTCCTCCAGACCCGTCGCCCAGTAGCAGGCGTTGACGAGCATCCGCCGCGTGCCCTCGGCCACCATGTCGGTGGACGAGCCCATCGTGGTCGTGAACACCCGGCCGCTCGGGCCGCCTTCGACCGTGTAGGTTTTGGTCCAGGCCACTGGCATCATGGGCTCGTTTTTCTTGCCGTCGACCGGCGTGGAGTCGGGCGTCATGCCGGTGAGCACCTGCCCGAGCACCAGCGGCTTCGAGTCGCCCGGCAGCGGCAGCCGCACGCCGTAGACGTCCGTCGGCCCCCAGATGTCGCCGTCGGCGATCCCCCGGAGGATCGGGTGCTCCTTGGCGTCCGGGGCGATGATGCCCCGCGTACTCTCCTTGCCATGATGCCCATGGTGGCTGATCCACTTTTCGCCGAGCACGAGCCGGCCGAAGCCGTCGGCCCAGTCCTTCTTCTCGCCCCCGTAGCCGTTGCCGTAGTGGGCGTAGGTTCGGTCCTTGGGGATGTTGAAGGCGTGGGTGGCGGTCCGCATGCCGATCACGGGCTTGCCGGCCCGGAGGTAGTCGTCGATGTGCTTCATCTGCTCGTCGGGCAGAGTGCGAAACCGCGTGGCGATCACCATCAGGTCGGCCTTCGCGAGCGCCTCGAGGCCGGGGATGTTGTTGCCCGTATTGGGGCTGATCTCGCCCGTCTTGGGATCGATCGCGTAGAGCACGGTGCAGCTGAAGCCGTGATGGGTCGCCAGGATCTTCGCCAGTTGCGAGAGCGCCTCCTCGCTGCGGTATTCCTCGTCACCGCTGATGAGCACGACGTTCTTCCCCTGCCCCGGCCCGGTCGCCCCCGAGACCTCGAGCCAGGGGTTGTCGGCCGCCAGCGGGCGGGCGGCGACCAGCACGAGCGTCAGGGCGGCGAACAGCGGGCTCAGCAGGCGGTACATGCGGTCTCTCCTGGTTTTTCGGGCAC
>CAMCPF010000180.1 GCA_945876515.1 Candidatus Kuenenia stuttgartensis | reverse complement strand
CACGAGGGCGGCGGCCGTCATGCCGCAGAGGATGGCCAGCGGAAAGTTCCACGGCGCGATCACCACCGCCACGCCGCGGGGCAGGGGCGTCGTGGCGTTCTCCTCGCCTGGCACGTCCAGCTTTCGCGCGGCAAAGAGCCGCTCGGCCTCGCGGGCGTAGTACTCGCAGAAGTCGATCGCCTCGGCCACGTCGGCGTCGGCCTCCCGCCAGGGCTTGCCCACCTCGAAAATCTGCAGCGCCGCCAGGTCGAAACGTCGCGCCCGCATGATCGCCGCCGCGGCCCGGAGCACGTCGGCCCGGCGGTGCACGCCCTCGGCCTGCCAGGCCGGCTGCGCGGCCCGCGCGACCTCGACCGCCCTCCCCGCGTCGGCCGCGGACGCGGCGCAGACGCGGGCCACCACCCGCGCGTGACCCGACGGATCGCGGCGCTCAAACCGGTCGGCCGGCTCGGTCCGCTCGCCGCCGATCACCACCGGCACCAGCGGCGGCGATTGGAAGCTCGCGCGGGCCCGTGCGACGGCGCGGGCGAAGGCCTCGCGGTTGGCGGCCACGGCGAAGTCGGCCAACGGCTCGTTGCGGAAAGCCTCCGGTGCGGCGGCAGCGGGCTCCACAGCGGATCTATCGAGCGGCGGCAGCGGCGGAGCGAGCAGCTGCTCCGCCGCCACGTGCTTGACGAAGCCGGCCCGGAGAAAGGAATCGTTCGACGAGTTCTCGAGCAGCCGGCGGACGAGATACGCCATCCCCGGCACCAGCTCGCCATAGGGCATGTAGACCCGCATTCGCCAGCCGGCCGCGGTCACCGCCTCCTTCTCGGCGTCGCCCATCCCGTAGAGCATCTGCATCTCCACCGTGCGGCGGTCGAGGCCGAGCGTCTCGGCCACGGCCATGCCGTGGGCCAGCGAACGGAGGTTGTGGCTGCCGAGCGCGGGCCGGAGGGCGTGGGCATGCTCCATCACGAACGTGGTGGCAGCCTCGTAGCAGGCGTCGGTCTGCCACTTCCGCTGCCAGACGGGCACGGGCCAACCGGCGGCGCGGGCGTGGATCGTCTCGGAGTCCCAGTAGGCCCCCTTCACCAGCCGCACCCAGACGGGCGTGCCCCGCCGCCTCGCCCACTCGGCCAGGTGCACGAGGTCGGCCGGCGCCTCCCGCAGGTAGCACTGCACGACGACGCCGCAGTCTGGCCAGTCCCGAAACTCGTCTTCAAGCGCGATCGCCTTGAAGATCGCGAGCGCGAGATCCTTGGTGGCATGGCTCTCCATGTCCACGTGCACCTGCGCTCCGCGACCGCGGGCCAGCCGCCAGAGCGGCCGCAGCCGGGCGAGGACCCGCTTGGTCGTGCCCGCAGGGTCGACGCAATCGAACCGCGGATCGAGCGCCGAGAGCTTGAGCGAGACGTTCACCCGTGGCAGCGGACCGTCGGGCCCGTCGTCCACGAGCGAATCGTGCGGCCAGCGGGCCGCCTCCAGAGGCAGCTCCTCGAACAGGCGGGCGTAGGCAGCGGCGTAGGCATCGGCATCGGCGTCGCTGGTCACCGCCTCGCCGAGGAGGTCGAGCGTGAAGGCCCGATGCCGCCGCCGCTCGCGGAGCGCCGCCTGCGCCGCCTCGGCCGGGTTCGTGCCCGCGATAAACCGCTTCGCCTGGGCGAGCATCGCCGCCCGCACGGCTCGGGCCGCGAACGGCGCCAGGATCCCGCTCCGGGCCGCCTTGAGCGCCGTGCGCAGCATCGGCGGCAGCTTCTCGAGTGACTCGTCGTCGAGGTATTCGCGGAGATGCCGATCGACCGCGGCCGGGTCGTCGAGCATCGGCATGCAGTCCACGAGCCGGAACAGCCGCACCTTCAGGTCGTCGTCGGCCAGCACCCACTCGCCGGCCTGCTCGGCCCAGTACTCGGGCGAGAGCACCGTCGGCTGGGCGGCGAGCGACCGGGCGAGCAGGTCGCGGCCGATCGCCTGCACGCGGGCCTCGATCCGCTCGCGGGCCGCCGCGTCGAGGCGGCTGGGCAAGGTCGCCGACCAGTCGGGACCGGAAGATGCAGGGAGCACGAAAACCTCCGTTGCGCTGGCAGGGAGCTCGGGAAGGAGGGGCGATGTCACAGGTCGCCCCATGGACGTCAATCTATCCCGGTGCCCCGCCCCGCAGCCTGCCGGAAACCCGAAATCGCCGTGTTGGCGGCGGGTTTTCCGGGGGCTCGTGGGTCAGACCCGGCCTGTGCTAGACTCGGCCTACCGCCGGGCGACATCGTCCGCCGGCCTATGACTCACCATTCCTCCGCGACTCAACCAAGTCCCGCCGCCCTCGCTCGGATGACCTCCGTCCTGGAGACTTCCGGGCCGGTCGTGCTCCCGGCCCTGCTGCTCTGCGACTTCGGCCATCTGGCCCGTGAGGTCGGGCGGCTCGAGGCCGCCGGAGCCGAGGCTCTCCATCTCGATGTGATGGATGGGCGGTTCGTGCCGCAACTCACCTACGGCCCCGTGGTCGTCAAGGCGGTGCGGGAGGCGGCCAAAGTGCCGCTCGAGGTCCACCTCATGATCGAGGATCCCGAGCGGTCCCTCGAGGACTACTGCCGGCTCGGCGCCGAGATCGTGACGGTTCACCTCGAGGCGCTCGCCGAGCCCCGCCGGGCGCTCGCGGCGATCCGCGACCACGGGGCCCGGGCCCACCTCGCCATCAGCCCCGGCACTCCCGTGACGCGGGCCGAGCCCTTCCTCGACGCCTGCGACGGCGTGCTCGTGATGAGCGTGGAGCCCGGCTTCGGCGGCCAGGCCTTCGAGCCGCAGGCCCTCGACAAGCTCGCCCGCTTGGCCGCGGTCCGCCGCGAGACCGGCGGCCGCTTTCACCTCGGCATCGATGGCGGCATCTCGACCGAGACGATCGCCGCCGCGGCCGCCGCCGGCGCCGAGCTGATCGTGGCCGGCAGCGCCGTGATCCGTTCCCCCGACTACGCCCGCGCCATCACCGAACTCGAGGCGCTGGCCCGCGCGGCAACCTGACGCCCGCGGCCGTTTCCCCCGGAGATTCTCCCCCACCGTGCCCGATCATCTGATCGTCATCCGTTCCGCTCCCACCGACTACGAGGTGCAGGGACGGGTGCGAGGATCGCTCGACGTTCCCCCCTGCCCCGAGGGCCTTACCGAAGCCCGGTCGCTCGCCACGCGGCTCGCCGCCACGCCCCTGGCGGCCGTCTACGCCTCCCCCTCGACCTGCGCGCTGGAGACCGCCCGGATCATCGCCGCCCCACATGGCCTCCAGCCCAGGTCGGTCGATCTGCTGGCCAACCTCGACCTGGGCCTGTGGCAGGGCAAGCTGGTGGCGGAGGTGCGGCGGCAGCAGCCCCGCGTCTACCGGCAGTGGCAGGACGATCCGTGGAGTGTCGTCGCCCCCGAGGGCGAGACGCTCGAGGAGGCCAGGGGCCGGGTCGAGAAGGCGCTCGAGCGGGTGTTCAAGCGGCACCGCGAGGGCCGGGTGGCGGTCGTGGTGCCGGCGCCGCTCGACGCGCTCGTGCGCTGGCTGGTCTCCGGGCATCCGCTCGGCGACCTCTGGCTGCCCGACCAGCGCCGGGAGTCTGTCGTCGAGCTCCCCGTGGCGGCACAGTGGCAGGCAGGCGGTGTCGCCCCGCCCCCTCCGCTGGGCAACGCAGCGGCCGCCTCGCAGGTCGGCCTGGCCGCTCGCTGAGGGCTTGTCGGCCGGGATTCCGGCGCAGCATCGCGGCCGGCGGGCCGACTACACTACTGGCAGTTTCGCGGACGGTCCGGTCCGCCCGACTACCCCACCCCCTGTCGCCCGCTCCGCAACCATGGACCGCCGACGAACCGCGACCGCCCGCCGCACCGCCGAGGCCGCGGCCCTGGAAACGGCCCCTCGGGCCGACCAGGCTCCGCCCAGGTCCGATCCGGCCAACCCGAGCGACCCCAAGCCGCCGCGGGCCAAACGGGGCGTGCCGGAGGGGCTGTGGCTCAAGTGCGACGGCTGCGGGGCCACGATCTACCGCAAGGATGCCGAGGAACAACAGAACGTCTGCCCGCAGTGCGGCTTTCACTGGTATGTCTCGGCGGTCGGCAGGATCGGACAACTGCTCGACACCGGCACCTTCGAGGAGTGGGACGCCAACCTCCGCCCCACCGACCCGCTCGGCTTCAAGGACAAGAAGCCCTACGCCGACCGGATCGTATCGGAGCAGAAGCGGACGGGCCTCTCCGACGCGGTGATCACGGGCACGGGCATGATCCGCGCCCGGCGGGTCGCCATCGGCGTGACCGACTCGGCCTTCATCATGGGCAGCATGGGCAGCGTGGTGGGGGAGCGGCTGGCCCGGCTCGTGGAGAAGGCCACCACCGGCCGGCTACCCCTGATCATCATCAGCGCTTCCGGCGGCGGGGCCCGAATGCACGAGGGCATCCTCTCACTGATGCAGATGGCGAAGGTGTCGGCGGCCTTGGCGCGGTATTCGGCGGCCGGGGGGCTGTTCATCTCGGTGCTCACCAATCCCACGATGGGAGGCGTGGCGGCGAGCTTCGCCTCGTTGGGCGACCTCTGCTTCGCCGAGCCGCGGGCTCTGATCGGCTTCGCCGGACCGAGAACGATCAAGGCGACGATCCGGATGGAACTCCCCAAGGGCTTCCAGACCAGCGAGTTCCTGCTCGAGCACGGGTTCATCGACCGGATCGTGGCCCGCAAGGATCTCAAGAGCGAGATCGCCCGGGCGATCGACTACTGTGCCCGCTGACCGACCCTCCACCGGGCGGCCTTGGCCAACTGTCCGCCCGCGCATCACCCGCGTTTCTCAGCGGATCACGCCCGTGCTCGCCGGGCCGTTTGCTACCCCCGCCTAGCATGGGCTGTCGCGGGCAACGCGACCCGTCGGGCTGAGTCCGGCGGCACCGGCCAGGGAGGGTCGCCCCATGGATCGCCGCGCTGCCGCCGTCGTGTCGCTGGCCGTCGTGATTGCGGTCGCCCGGCCGCCGCTCGCCGAGCATGCCGGCATCGCCAGGGCGGTCCAGTCCTTCAGCTGGCTCGACCGCTCGCCGCCGCTCGCCGACGAGGCGGGCGATGCCGACAACCCTCCTGGTGACGGCCCGCGGGCTGATGCCCGCACGCCCTACGTCGCGGGCATCATCGGCTCGTCGTTCTCCGGCGGCGAGACCGGCGGGTTCAGCGGCACGCTCCTCACGGGCGAGGGAGCGCTGGGCGTTTCGGTGCCGAGGCCGCTGGGAGCCGTACGGTTCGAGGTCGAGGGCCGGCAGCGGGCCGCGCTCTCGGGGCAGCGGCGTGAGGCGGCCACCAACGCGCCCGCAGCAGCCGAGATCGGCGGCGAGTGGACGACGATGGCGAATGTCTGGCGCGACGTGGAGGTGGCCGAGCACCTTTCGGTCTACGCAGGCGGCGGCCTGGGCGTGGGGGGCTACGCGCACGACGCCGACGCGGCCGGCCCCGACGCGGCGAGCCGGGTGACGGCCTTCGGCTGGCAGGCGGGGGGTGGCGTCGCCTACGCCGTCACGGATCGCCTCACGCTCGACGTCGGCGGCCGCTTCTACGGCCTCGAGGCCGGCGGCGGCCAGCCCTCGGCCGGCCCGCCTGCCGCAGAGATGCTGTTCGCGGTGCGGATCGCCGACCCGCTCCGCGGCTGGCTCCGCCGCTGAGCCCGCCGGCGCTGCTCAGGCTCACCCTGCGGCCGGCCACTCCGGCGGGTTTGGTATCCTCACTCCATGGCTCAACCGAGGCAGAGCGTGGCGATCGAACTTCGCGACTTTTCCTGGGACAGGATGATCGAGGCCGTGCAAGCCGTCCGCGAACGAGCCCTGCGAGCGACCGCGGCCCTGGAGCGGGCCGGCATCCCCTACGCGATGGCCGGCGGCAACGCAGTGGCCGCCTGGGTGGCGCGGGTCGATCGGGCCGCCGTGCGCAACACCCAGGATGTCGACATCCTCGTCCGCCGAGCCGACTTCGACGCGGTCAAGGCGGCGCTCGAGTCGGCGGGGTTCGTCCACGCCAGCGTGATGGACGTGACCTGCTTCATCGACGGACCCGACGGCAGCCCGCGGGACGCCGTCCACCTGCTGTTCGCCGGCGAGAAGGTCCGCGAGTCATACCCGCTGCCGACCGCCGATGTCACGGAACGGGAGCGGGCCGAGGATTACCACATCGTTGGGCTCGAGGCTCTCGTGCGCATGAAGCTCAACTCGTTCCGGCGCAAGGATCAGGTCCACCTTCAGGACATGATTTCGCTCGGCCTCGTTGACGCCTCCTGGCTCGAGCGGCTCGTGCCTGAGCATGCCGCCCGCCTCAAGCAGCTGCTCGACGACCCCGACGGCTGAGTCAGGCCGGTGGGGCGAGGGCGTCGATCTTGGCCGCGAGGATGAAGTCGTTCTCGGAGAGCCCGCCGATGGCGTGGGTGTGGATCTCGGCCCACGCCTTGCGGTAGCCCTCGATGTGCAGGTCGGGGTGGTGCTGTTCCCGCTCGGCGACCGCGGCGATGTTGTTGACGAGCTTCACGGCGGC
>CAMCPF010000179.1 GCA_945876515.1 Candidatus Kuenenia stuttgartensis | reverse complement strand
GCGCGAGCAGGCAGAAGGCGGCGGTGATCCCGGCCAGCCCCCAGGCGGCGAGCGCCGCCCTGCGACCGCAGGCGTCGGCGATCGCCACCGCGCCGTCGTAGTCGGCGTCGGTCCGAGAGGCGGCGTCGTACCAGCCGAACGTGATCGTCTCGAGCACCGTGTTGCCGGCATACGACGCCTTGCTGCCGATCGTCTGCAGGTTGGCCGCCTGCTCCATCGCCAGCGACCGCTCGTTGGCGTTGATCACGACCACGATCCCGAGCAGCACGGCCAGCGGGTAATAGAAGGCCGCGGCGATCGTGACGGCGCGGCGAGGGACGGTTGCGGCCATGGGTCGGTTCCGGCAGGATACCAAGCCCGTCGATCAGCCGAGCCTTCCTCCGAGGATCCTTGCCGCATGAGCCTGCCGTCACTGCCCCGGTTTTCCTTCGGCGTGGGCGACCGCTTCGCCCACGAGGCGGCCGCCCAGCTGGCCGCCTTCGAGCAACTCGCGGCCAAGGGCGTGGTGGCGGCGCCGGTCTGGAACAAGTCGAACCGCGAGCACTCCTTCATCGGCAGCGAGCCGGTGAGCGTGCGGGCCGCGGCCGCGGCGGCCGTGGCCGAGCGGGGCTGGCGGCACCCCTGGTTCGTGGATGCCGACCACATCGGCCTGGCCACCGTGGACCGATTCCTCGAGCCGAGCGACTTCTTCACGATCGACGTCGCCGACGCGATCGGCAAGCCAGCGGCAGCAGCCGACGTTGACGCGTTCGTCCGCACCCATGCCGAACTCACCCGCCCGGTCGAGGTCGTGGGCATCGACGGCCCCGTGCCCCTCTCGGCCGACGCCGTCCGGGCGATCGCGGGCAAATACCTCGCCGCCTGCCAGGAGGCCGGCCGCGTCCACCGCCACATCGCCGCCCGCAAGAGCGGCTTCGTGACCGAGGTCAGCATGGACGAGACCGACTCGCCCCAGACGCCGCCGGAGCTGCTCGTGATCCTCGCGATGCTGGCCAACGAGCGGATCCCGGTGGACACGATCGCGCCCAAGTTCACCGGCCGGTTCAACAAGGGGGTGGACTACGTCGGCGACCTCGGCCAGTTCGCCCGGGAGTTTTCCGACGACATCGCCGTGCTGGCGCACGCGGCACGGGAGTATGGCCTGCCCGCCACGCTCAAGCTCTCCGTCCACTCCGGCTCCGACAAGTTCTCGCTCTATCCGCTCATCCGCGCGGCCGCGGCCCGCACCGGCGCGGGCTTCCACATCAAGACCGCGGGCACGACCTGGCTCGAGGAACTGATCGGCCTGGCCGAAGCGGGGGGCGACGGGCTGGAGCTCGCGCGGGAGATCTACGCCGCGTCGCTCGCGCAGATCGATGCCCTTTCGGGTCCCTACGCCAGCGTGATCGACATCGACCGGTCGCAACTGCCGACGGCTGCCGCTGTGAACGGCTGGAGCGGGCCGCGGCTGGCTGCAGCGATGCGGCACGTGCCCGCGAACCCCGAGTTCAATCCCCATGTCCGTCAGCTGCTCCATGTGGCCTTCAAGCTCGCCGCCAAGCAGGGCACTCGCTACACCGACCTGCTCGTGGCCAACCGGGAGATCGTGGCCCGGCAGGTGACGGAGAACCTGTTCGAGCGGCACATGCGGCCGCTCTATCTGGGCGACGAGGCGGCCAGCGGGGCCGGGGCATGAAGTCGGCCGTCACGATCTGCCTCGTGCCCGAGGCCCGGCGCGGGCCCTTCGTGTTCCACGTCGATCCCGATCCGACCGGGGCCGCGTCGCTGGCCAGCTGCGTCCGCGAGGCCGCCGAACTCGGCTTCGACGCGGTCGAGATCTTTGCCGCCGACGCCGATTCCTTTCCCCGGCAAGAGCTCCGCGGCCTGCTGGCCGCGCACGGGCTGGGCCTCGCGGCGGTGGGCACGGGCGCGGGTTGGGTGAAGCACGGGCTTTCGCTCACGGACGCCGACGCAACCAAGCGGTCGCAGGCGATCGCCTTCATCGCCGCGCTCATCGACGTGGCGGGCGACTTCGGGGCGCCGGCCATCATCGGCTCGATGCAGGGCCGCTCGTCGGCCGCCGTGCCGCGGGAGACCGCCCTCGACCTGCTCGCCGAGGCCCTCGGGTCGCTCGGCGAGCGGGCGGCGAGTCATGGCCAGCCGCTGCTCTACGAGCCCTTGAACCGCTACGAGACCGATCTCTTCAACCGCCAGACAGAGGCCGCGGCGTTCCTCGCGGCCCGCGGCCTGGGCCACGTCCGGCTGTTGTGCGATCTCTTCCACATGAACATCGAGGAGCCCGACATCGCCGCGACGCTCCGCGTTGTCGGCGGTCAAGTGGGCCACATCCACTGGGCCGATTCCAATCGCCACGCGATCGGCCTCGGCCATACGCGACCTGAGCCGATCGTGGCCGCGCTCCGCGAGATCGGCTTCACGGGCCACCTCGCCGCCGAGGTGTTTCCCCTGCCCACCCCGACCGCCGCTGCCACCGCAAGCATCGAGAGCTTTCGTCGCTCCGTCACCTGAGGCCCCACATGCAGACACGTCCGCTCGGCCGCACCGGCCTGAACGTCCCGATCCTCTCGTTCGGGGCCTCATCCCTCGGCCAGGAGTTTCGCCGCGTCACGCTCGAGGAGGCGCTCGGTAGCGTGCGGGCGGCGCTCGACTGCGGGCTCACCCTGATCGACACGAGCCCCTTTTACGGCCGCGGGATGAGCGAGGTGCTCCTCGGGGTGGCCCTGCGGGACGTGCCCCGGAGCGACTATCTCCTGTGCACGAAGCTCGGCCGCTACGACCTCTCGCACTTCGACTTCTCGGCGGCCAGGGTCGCCGAGAGCGTGGACGTCTCGCTCCACCGGCTCGGCACCGACCACCTCGACATCGTGCTCTGCCACGACATCGAGTTCGTACCGATGCAGCAGATCGTGGACGAGACCTTACCCGCGTTGCGGAAGGCGCAAGCTGCAGGCAAAGTGCGGTTCATCGGCTTCTCGGGCTATCCGCAGAAGATCTTCCGCTTCATCTGCGATCAGGCCGAGGTGGACTGCGTGCTCAACTACAACCAGTACACCCTCCAAAACACCCGGTTCGCCGACGAGACGGTTCCCTACCTCGCGGCCAAGGGGATCGGTGTGATGAACGCCGGCCCGTTCAGCGCCCGGCTCCTCACCGACGCCCCGCTACCGGCCTGGCTCAAGGAGCCCGAGGAGGTGAAGGCCGCGGCCCGCCGGGCGGCCGACCTCTGCCGCAGCCGCGGCAGCTCGATCGCCAAGCTCGCCCTGCAGTTCTCGCTGGCGAACCCCGCGATCGCCACGACGGTGGCCGGCAGCGCCAATCCGGCGAACATCCGCGCCTGGGCCGAGTGGGCCGCCGAGCCGATCGATCAAGAGTTGCTCAAAGACGTGCAGGCGATCTTCGCCCCGGTCAAGAACGTGGGCCACACAGAGGGGCTGGCCGGGAACAACTAAAGACTGAAACCTTCGGGCATGGAAATGCGTCCGAGGGGTTGCCGGTGCCCATCGAGCGGCGTAGGAAACCGAGCGAAGCAGGATTGCGAAGCGAGGTTTCCTTTGAGCGACTGGAGGGCAGGATGCCCGCAGGGAGCGTCCGGCGAGATGGCACCGGCAACCCCGGCACACTCCGCCTGACCCAACACAAGCGATCACGAGCCAACTTTCGAAACCATGCGCATCGACGCCCATCAGCACTTCTGGCACTACTCTCCCGCCGACTATCCGTGGATCGGCGCAGGCATGGAGCGGCTCGCCCGCGACTACCTGCCCGCCGACCTCGCGCCGCACCTGGCCGCCGCGGGCCTCTCTGGCAGTGTCGCCGTGCAGGCCCGGCAGTCGCTCGCCGAGACCCGCTGGCTGCTCGACCTCGCCGCCGCGAATCCACTCGTGAAGGGTGTCGTGGGCTGGGTGGACCTGCGGAGCGACCGCGTCGCCGACGAGCTCGTGGAGTTTGCGCCGCATCCGAAGTTCGTGGGCGTGCGGCACGTCGTGCAGGACGAGCCCGACCCACGGTTCCTGCTGGGCGACACCTTGATCAGAGGCCTGCGGCACCTCGCCCCGCTCGGCCTGACGTACGACCTGCTGCTCTATCCCCACCAGCTCCCCGCGGCGGTGGAACTCGCCGCGATCCTCCCCGAGCAGCCCTTCGTGCTCGACCACCTCGCCAAGCCGCGGGTGCGGGACGGCGCCGCGGCCGCGCTCGAGGCCTGGCGGCGCGACCTCGAGGCCCTCGCCCGACACGCGAACGTCTCGTGCAAGCTCTCGGGCCTTGTCACCGAGGCGGCCTGGCAGGGCTGGCGACGGGCAGACTTCACGCCCTACCTGCAGGTGGCCCTCGACGGCTTTGGGCCCGACCGGCTGATGTTTGGCAGCGACTGGCCGGTGTGTCTCCTCGCCGCCGAACACGCCGACGTGGCGGGCATCGTGATGGATTTCATCGCCCCGCTCACCGCGGCCGAACGGCAGGCTATCCTCGGCAACACGGCCACTCGCTTCTACGGCCTCCAGGAGTGACACCATGCAAGCCCTGCAGCTCGAACAACCGAAGGCGTTTCGGTTTATCGACGTGCCCGAGCCCGCCGAGCCGGGGCCAGGGGAGGCCGTGGTCCGCGTGGATGCCGTCGGCATCTGCGGCACCGACTACGGCGGCTACCTCGGCAAGATGCCGTTCTTCAGCTATCCGCGGATTCCAGGGCACGAACTGGGGGTCGAGGTGGTGGCCGTCGGCCCCGGCGTCACCGGCGTGGCTCCCGGCGACCGCTGCTGCGTCGAGCCCTACATCAACTGCCAGCGCTGCCACTCCTGCACCCGCGGCCTCACCAACTGCTGCGAGCACCACCAGACGCTCGGCGTGCACTGCGACGGCGGCCTGCGGCGGCTGTTCACCGTGCCGGCCCGCAAACTCCACCTCTCGCCCCGGCTCACGCCCGCCCAGAACGCGCTCGTCGAGACGCTCGCCATCGGCTGCCACGCGATCGACCGCGGGGCACCGACGGCCGCCGAGACGGTGCTCGTGATCGGGGCGGGGCCGATCGGCCTCTCGGCGATCGAGTTTGCCCGGCTCTCGGGCGCCCGCGTCGTGGTGATGGACATGGCCCCGACGCGGCTGGAGTTCGTACGCGACCGGCTCGGGATCGGCGACGTGCTCCGCGCCACCGGCACCGCGGCCGATGCCGAGGCCCTGCGGGAACTCACCGACGGCCGCATGGCCGAGGTCGTGGTGGACGCGACCGGCAGCCACCAGAGCATGTCGGCCTCGCTCGAGTTGTGCTCGTTCGGCGGCCGGCTCGTCTACGTGGGGATCACGCAGCAGACGCTGTCGTTTCCCCACGCGCCGGTGATGCACCGCCGCGAGCTCTCGATCCTGGCCAGCCGCAACGCCCTGTCCCGCGACTTCACGCGGATCATCGACCTGATCGAGACCGGCCGGATCGACACCCGGCCGTGGATCACCCACCGGCTGCCGTTCGCCGACGTGATCGACCGCTTCCCCACGCTGCTCGACCCCGCCTCCGGCGTGATCAAGGCGGTCGTCGAGATGGCGTGAGCTTGCTCCAGCAGCGCGACCGCCGCGAGTTCAGTCGGGCAGCCGCTTGACGCGAATGTTGCGGTAGTGGACTTCGCTGCCCGGATCGTGGGCCTGCAGCGCGAAGGTGCCGCTCGAGAGCTTGCGGCCGTCCTTTACCTCGGCCGTGTTCTCCGTGTGGTCCACGATCGTCCTGCCGTCCACCTTGATCACGATCCGGTTGCCCTCCACGATCACCTCCTCGGTGAACCACTGGTCGTCCTTGGCGGGGGCCTCGAGGTTCTTGACCACGTTGTAGAGGCTGCCCGTGCGCACCGGGTCGCCGGAGGTGTTGTTGACCTGGGCCTCGTGCCCCTGGGCCGGCCAGCCGTCGTTTTGATACTTCGTGTGGAAGTAGATTCCGGAGTTGGCCTTGGGCTTGGTGAGCACCTCGGCCTTGAAGTGGAAGTTTTTGAACTCGGGAGCCCCCGCCGCATCCGCCCCCACGTAAAAGAGGTGGCTCCGCGGCCCGTGGCAGACGATCTCGCCATCGATCACCTTCCAACTGCCTGTATTTTCACTCGCCTTCCAACCGGCCAGGCTCTTGCCGTCGAAGAGCGTCTCGAAGCCGGACTCTTCGGCCCGGGCGGAATCGCCGGAGACCAGGAGGCAAAATGCCGCGACGGCGAGTATGAGGGCAGAAACGCGGACGGTGGTGCTAGTCATCGTCTGACTCCGGAAGGGTGGCGGGGCCCCGGCGGGGCGAGGCGTCAGTATGCACCGCCGCCGGCCGTCTCCCAAGCGGCTCACGACCCTCGGCGACCGCCCGGTTGCGGGGCGGTCTCATCCGGATGAAGATGCAGCCTGCGGGCACGGCTGGGATCCGTGGCCACCCCCTTCCGGGCAGCATGCCATGGCCACCAAAGAACTCACCCTGCCAGCCCCTGCCGAGCGGCCCGCCTTCCTCAAGGCCCGGCGGCAGCTGAAGATGGCCCGTTCCGCCCACGCCTACGTGCGCGGCAACACCAAAAACTTCTACGACTGGCTGGATGGCAACCTGGGCC
>CAMCPF010000178.1 GCA_945876515.1 Candidatus Kuenenia stuttgartensis | reverse complement strand
CACGGCCACCACGTCGCCGCAGCCGGCCTGGCGGGCGGCCAGACAATCGGTGTAGCCCTCGACGACTACCGCCCGGCCCGACGCAGCCATCGCCTCGCGGGCGGTGTCGAGGCCGTAGAGCATCGAGCTCTTGGAGAACAGCGGCGTCTCGGGCGAGTTGACGTACTTCGCAGCCTCGACGCGAGAGCCCGGCAGGATCCGGCCACCGAAGGCCACGCAGCGACCCAGCGGGTCGCGAATCGGGAACATCACGCGGCCGCGAAATCGGTCGTAATGACCGGGCCGATCTTCCCGCTTCACGACCAGGCCTGTGCGCTCGAGGAGCGGCACGGCCACGCCGGCCGTCGTCGCCTGCCGCAAGAGCCAGTCCCACGACTCGGGGGCGAAGCCCACGCCGAACCGTTCAAGCGACGCGGTCTCCAGCCCGCGGCCGGCGAGATACTCGCGGGCCGACGCCGCCTCGGGCGCTGTCTTCAGGCAGTCTCGAAACCGGGCCGCTGCCCAGTCGAGCGTCTTCCAGAGGGCGGCCCGATCGTCGGCCGGCAGGCCACCCTTGCCACGGGGGAGGCTGATACCGGCTCGGTCGGCGAGCTGCTCCAGGGCCTCTCGAAACTCGAGCCGCTCCATCCGCATCACGAAGTTGAACACGTCACCGCCGACGTCGCAGACCCAGCAACGGTAGGTCTGCCGCTCCGGGTTGACCTGCAGGCTCGGCCGGGAGTCGTCGTGCCAGGGGCAGATCCCGACGAAGCCCTTGCCAGCGCGGCGGAGCGCCATGTACGACCCCACCAGATCGACGATGTCGACCGCCTCGCGGATGCGCTCCTTGAGGTCATCCCGACCGATCGATGAAGAGGGCTGCGAGGACACGAGTTGACCCGGGGGAAGTGGTCATCGGAAACGGTCTCCGATGAACGCCGGCGCAATCTATGAGGGGGCCAAAAACGGGTCAACGCCAACGATGACCCCCGCAGCCCGCCCAGCTTGCCAGGCATGCCCCGCCGGCCGATGCAACGGGGCTTCCCGCTGTTTTTTTCGGGCTCACTTCTTAAACCGGGCGTCCCGCTGGTTCCCGCGCGACAGGGCGTAGGCGAGCAGGTCGAGCACCTCCTGCTCGTTGAGCTGGTCGAGGAGCCCGGCGGGCATCAGCGACGCCGACGAGGGGGTGATCTCGTCGATCTCAGATCGCCGCACCTGCACGAACTTTGTCGCGTCCTCCGGATCGGTGACGATCGTGAGCGCGTCGGCCGTCTCGGCCACGATCCGCCCCGTGATCACCTTGCCGGCGGAGGTCTGCACCACGCTGGCCTTGTACTGGTCCGACACGACGCGGCTGGGCTCGACGATCGCCTCGACGAGATCCTTGAGCTGGAACCGGCCGGCGGCCTGGGTGAGGTCGGGGCCGGTCGCACCGCCGTCGCTGCCGAACCGGTGGCAGACGATGCACCGGGCCGCGGCGAACGCTCGGCGGCCCTGCTGGAAGTTGCGGTCCCCCCTGCCCATCCCCTTCTCGGCGGCGGCGAGCACATCCTCCACCGACCACTTCCGGCCGGGCCCGACCGGCTGGGGCAGCGGCGGCGGCACGTACGGCTTGCGGATGCCGAGCGTTTCGAGGGCGAGCTTCTCGTTTTCGGTCATCCCCGCCAGGCTCTCCGTCTCGATGTTGGCGAGGAACTTGCGGAAGCTGTTGCCGCCGGCCCATTCGCTCGCGCCGGCGAACCACTCGTAGTAGGCCTTGCGGTCCGCGGCCGTCCACATCGGGGAGCCCGGCAGGTCACGCAGCGTCCGCAGCACGTAGGCGTAATGGATCTGCAGCAGGTCGCTCCGCTTCTCGAGCGAAGCCCGCACCGCCGAGCCGTAGCCGGCGTTGCGCTCGATCAGCCGTCGGAGGTCGTCCTCGCTCGGGGCCAGGTTGGTGCCGGTGGCCGTCTCGGTGGGCTTCGTGAGCTGGGCCGTGAGTTTCGAGGCGATGCCCGGGGCCCGCACGGCCACGAGCAGGCTGGCCAGTTCCCGGTCGAGATCGTAGGAGCCGGACGGGAACAGCGGCAGGAAGCGGTCGGCGATCGCCCGGGCCGCCTCCGGCGTCGGAGCCCCGAGCCGGATGAGCGCCAGCTGGTAAGCCCGCACGAGCGCGAGCCGGTCGGCGTTGGAGAGCCCCTTGGGATCCACGGCGCCGAGCGCCGCCAACACCGCCGGTTGGGCGGCGGGCTCGGCCTGGCGGGCGACCGCGATCGCCCCCTCGATCACGGCCAGCGGCTGCGCTCCGGCCAGCGCCCGGCTCTGCCACAGCTCGACCGGCTGGTGCTCGAGCGCCACGCGGGCGGCATAGCGGATGAAGCGATCGGGATGCGCAAGGGCGGGCAGGGCCTTGGCGACCGCCGCCGCCGGATCGTCGGCCTTGCGATGGAAGGCCTCGAGCTCGCGCCGCAGCCCGCGCTCGGCGGCCCCCCGCTGGTCACGGGCATCCACCGCCACCGTCGGCTCGGTGCCCTGATAGGTCACGCGATAGAGCTCGCTCTGGCCGCCGCGGCCCCCGACGGTGAAATACATCGCACCGTCGCGGCCGATGGCCACGTCTGTCAGCGGCAGGGGCGTCCGCGAGACGAACTCCTCCTTGGTGCCCGCATAGGTGGAGCCGGAGGGCTCAAGGTGGATCGCGTACATCGTGCCGAACGTCCAGTCACACACGTACAGCGCCCGCTGATACTTTCCGGGAAACTTCGTTCCGTAGCCGAAGCTGGCGCCCACCGGCGAGCCGGGCCCGATGTCGACGAGGGCCGGCAGGCTGTCGGCGTAGGACGGCGGCCATTTGGCCGTGCCGCTCCGCCAGCCGAGTTCGCTGCCGCTGGTCGCGTGATTGACACGGGTGGGGCGATACCAGGGCGTGCCGAAGTCCCACTCCATGTCGGCGTCGTAGGCGAACAGTTCCCCGTCGGCGTTGAAGGCGAAGTCGTAGGGATTGCGATAGCCGGCGCTCCACACCTCCCAGGTCTTGCCGGCGGGATCGGTGCTTACGATGGAGCCGCCCGGGGCGAGGATGCCGGCGGCGTGGCCGTTGCCGTCCCACATCCGCGGAATGATCACATCCTCGTCCCAGTTGGCGGGCAGGCGGCTGCTGCCGTCGGCGGCGAGTTCCACCCGCCGCTGCGTCTCCCGGATGCCGCCCATCGTCTGCGGTTCGGTGACGTTCTTGACCTCGAAGGGCACCTTCGTGTGGTTGCCGCAGATCACGAACAGCCGCTGACCGTCCGGGGAGAGCAGGATGTTGTGCGGCCCGTGCTCGCCGCCCCCCTGGAACTCCCGCAACTTCTCGACCTTGTCGGGCCGATCATCGCGGTCGGAGTCGGTGACGCGATACAAGCCGCTGCCGGTGCCGCCGTTGCACACGACGTAGAGGGCGTCGAAGGCCCAGAGCAGGCCCTGGGCACCCGTGATCGGCGCGGGCAGCCTTTCCACGATGGTTTCCCCGGAACCGTCGAGCGGCGCGGGGCTGATCCTCACGAGCCCCTTGTCGCCCTGGTCGCTGGCGATCAGCCGGCCCTCCGGGTCCACCGCGAGCGAGACCCAGGAACCCAGTTCTTCGCGGGGCACCACGAAGAGCCGCTCCACCGCGAAGCCCGCCGGCACCGCGAACGGCTGGTCGGCGGCCGCGGTCTGGCCTGCCAGCACGTTGCCCCAGGGGCCGCCCCCGGCCGCCGCCACCACACGAACGGCGACCTGCGGCGTGTCGTTCCCGCCAGCCTCGGCCGCGGACCAGGTGGCGTCGCTGACCACCTCCCGCTGCCGTCCGGGAGCCTCCTCGAGCACCAGCCGGCAGGAAAACCCGGCCACGCCGCCGGCGTTGCTGACCTCGGCGACCAACTCGTTTTCCCCGTCCCGCAAAAACTTCGTGACATCCATCCGCACCGGCCGCTCCCAGGCGTCGCTCGTGGCGACCGTTTGGCCGTTCAGCTGGAGTTTCATCTTGTTGTCGGCGGTGGCGACGAGCGTGGCCCGCCGAGCGCCGCCCGCAAACGTCTTCTTGAGCAGGTAGGCCCGGCCGTCATCGGGGCCCCAGATCCAAGGTGCCGGCTGTAACGCGGCTGGCCCGGCGTCCGCGGTCGCGCCACCGGCCACCGGCATCCGCTGCGGCGGCTGTGACCAACTCGCCGGACCGATCGCGTGCGCGTGACTTGCGAGCGCGACCACCACTGCCCCGATCAGGGCAGCGACCGCCGGGCGCGAACCAGAGCCTGACGCCATGGCCCGACAAAAGGAGTGACTCGACGCTGACATGACAACCTCTCGCTGGGGGTCTGGCACGACACTCGGGTTTTCGCGTTCGCCCATGAGCGATGGGGCCGGGGGCCCCGCGAAGGAGCCCTCACTCGATGTCAGGAGGCCCGTCAGGACAGGAGCCGGTCCACGCTCTCGAGCAACCGGTCCATCGCGAACGGTTTGCGAATGTAGTCGTCCACGCCGAGCATCTCGGCGTAGGCCTTGTGCCGGCTCCCCTCGTTCGCGGTGATCATGATCACCCGCATCGGGTCGGGACGACTCCGCCGCAGCTTCTCGAGCACGAGAAAGCCGCTGCGCTTCGGCATCATCATGTCGAGAACGACCAGGTCGGGCTCCTCGCTCTCGGCCATGACGAGGCCCTGGTTTCCGTCGCGGGCGACGAGGATCTGGTAGCCGCGGGTCTCGAGGACCGTCCGCATGGACTCCACGATCTCCTGGTCGTCGTCAACCAGCAGGATTCGCTTGTTGGAACCGCGTGGCGACGCGCCATCTGGACTCGGCGCGGCTGCCACCTGCGACTCCGGCTCGGCAGGCACCGCTTTCACGCTCTTGCGGGGCTTCTTGGCGGCAGGCATGGCAGGGGCTCGCTGGACACGGAAACGAACTGTCGCGCCCTAAAGGGTAGCACGCCCGCGTCAGGGCGGCCACCACACCGACCTCAGGCGGCGGGGCGGGAGCTGCCCAGGCAGAGGGCGGCCACCGCCACGCCGACCGCCGCACCGAAGGCGACGTCGCTCGGGTAATGGGCCGACGAGACCACCCGCTGGATCGCTGCGGCGACCGCGAGCACCGCAAACGTGAGCGTGCCATGGGGATACTTCCAGGCCAGGGCCGTCGCGAGGCCGGCGGCCACGGCGGCGTGGCCGGAGGGAAAGCTCATCAGGTCGGCGCTCTTGCCGAGCGGCCCGCCGCCGAGCGTCGTCATCGCCGCCGCTGCGCCGAACGTGTCGAAGGCCGTGGTCACTGCCGCCAGATCGACGGCCCGCGGCCGCACCCTCGTCACGACCGCCTTGACGAGATCCACGGCCAGCCCGCCCGCGTAAGCAGCAGCCACGAGCCGCACCAGATCGAACCGCGCTGCCGGCCAGCTGCGGGCCCGCCGGAGCACCGGATCGAGGCTCGCCGTCACGCCCAAGAGCACGGCCACCGCCAGGCCATGCGCAAACGTCTCCGAGAGATCGACCAGCCGCCGCAGCTCTCCGGGCAGGCGATGGGCACGGCACCAGGCGGCCACCGGCACGTCGACGAAGAACAGGCCGCAGCCCACCAAGGCAAGCGCCAGGGCCACCGCCAGCCTGCCATTCAGGGCCGACCATGTGCCGAACGAGGCCGCCGACCGAGCCGGATCTGATTCGTCGCCGATGGACCTCGTCCCGATCGTATGCATGTCGGCAGTCTGGCAGATCGGTCCTGTCGGCGCCCATCCGACCGGAGTCACGATCGCCAGGCCGCGCAGTCTGCCCTGCATCGTGCCCCGGGCTCGCGGACTCACGAATCGCCGAAACCCGGCCGCCGTCACTGCCACAGGCCCCGATCGAGCAGCCGGTAGTTAATCGCCTCGCTCACATGGCTCGAGCCGATCGCGTCGGCTCCGTCGAGGTCGGCCACCGTGCGCGCCACCCGCAGCACCTTGTCGTGGGCCCGGGCCGAGAGCCCAAGGTCGGCCACTGCGGCCCGGAGGAGCTCCGCGGCCGCGGGATCGAGCCGACAAAACTCCCGGATCTGCCGGCTCGTCATCCGGGCGTTGGACCGCGTCGCACAGTCCTTGAACCGCTCGGCCTGCCGCAGCCGTGCCGCCAGCACCGCCTCCCGCATCTGGCCACTCGACGTTCCCGGCCGCTTGGCCGCCAGTTCGCGAAACGGCACCGCGGGCACCTCCAGATGGATGTCGATCCGATCGAGCAGCGGTCCCGAGACCTTGCCCATGTACTTCTCCACCTGAGGGGTCGTGCACTGGCACTGCCGCCGCGGGTCGCCGCGGTAGCCGCAGGGGCAGGGATTCAGCGCCGCCACGAGCATGAAGTCGGCGGGAAAGCGGGTGGTGGTCTTGGCACGGCTGATGGTCACCTCGCCGTCCTCGAGCGGCTGTCGCAGCACCTCCAGTGTCCGCCGGTTGAACTCCGGGAGCTCGTCGAGGAACAAGACCCCGTTGTGCGCAAGACTGATCTCGCCCGGCATCGGGATCGAGCGGCCGCCGACCAGGCCGGCCTCGCTGATGGTGTGATGGGGTGCCCGGAACGGACGCGTGGCCAAGAGCGGCTGGCCTGGCTGCATCAGCCCCAACGCGCTGTAGATCCGCGTGGTCTC
>CAMCPF010000177.1 GCA_945876515.1 Candidatus Kuenenia stuttgartensis | reverse complement strand
GCCGCCACCGGGCCATCGGCAACCTCCGGATCGTCAACATCCCCGTGCCCGCGTTCGATCCGCACGACGAGTGGTTTGACTGACCACCCGTCTTCTCGCCCAGGCGACTCTTGCCGCGCGGAGCACCGAACCGTGACCCCCCATGAGCTGCTCCGCAGCTGCATCTCGCGGGACAAGGCCGGCATCGAGATTGGTCCCTGGTGCAGTCCCCTGGCTCCCAAGCGGGACGGCTATCGCACGACCGTCGTCGACGTTCGCGACCTGGAGCAACTCCGTACGATGGCGGAGCAACGGGGCTTCCCGGCCGAGAAGGTGGCGAATCTCGAGGCGGTCGACGTCATCGGCGATGCATCTCGCCTCCATGAACTCGTGCGTTCCGCCGGCATCACGAGCGGGTACGGCTGGATCATCAGTTCCAACAACATCGAGCACCTGCCAGACGCGATCGGCTTTTTATCGAGTTGCGGCGAACTGCTGGAGCCCGACGGCCTGCTGGGCATGGTCGTCCCCGACAAGCGATTCTGCTTTGACCGCTACCAGCCGCTGACAACGCTCGCCGGAATGCTGCGCGCGCGGGCCTCGCTTGCCGATCCGTTCGAGCCCTCGTGGACGGCGTTTCAGCAAAAATCGCTGGCGGCGCTGCTGGTCGCGCCGGATGGCTCGCGGCGGCACGCCTGGTCACTCGAGGCCGATCGGCCCGATGCGGTCGCCGTCGGTGACTGCCGGCCCGCCTTTCGCACGCTGAGCGACAGTCTGACCGACAACGCCCCCGAAACCTTTTTTGGTCATCGGTGGCGGTTCACCCCGGCCTCCTTCGAGCTTTTCGTGCTGGATCTCAGGGCCGTAGGGCTGATCGCCCTGGAAATCGAGACGATCGGTGTCACGGTCGGGACGGGCTTCGGGGTTCGCATGAAGCCGGCGCCAAAGTGGAATCCTGGCGCGGACGAGTTCAGCGAGCGTCGCACGGCGTTGCTGCGGCGGGTCGAGGACGAGCTGGCGGTCGTCTCGGCGGCCTACCGGAGGCTCCAGGACGAGCATGACCGGCTGAAGGCGCTGCTGGCGGCGAGCGAAGTTCCGCCGCCGGGATAGACTGTAGAATCCGCGGATAGGGTTCTCGCGGGCCCGCTCCGGCGGCCGGACGTGTGTGGTGGTCCCGCAGGAGAAGAGCCTCGATGAAGCTGACGTTGTTGACTCGCCCTCCGGTGTCGAGGCTGATCGTTCCGTGGCTACTTGTGTGCGGGACTGTCTTCGCGGAGCAGGCTGCGAACACGCTCAGCGAGGCGGAGCGACGGGCCGGCTGGAAGCTGCTCTTCGACGGCACGAGCCCAGACGCCTTCCGCAACTATCGCCAGGAGGGGATCGGCGGCGGCTGGCAGGTGCGCGACGGCGCGCTCGTGCGGGCCGCCAAGGGGGCCGGTGACATCGTCAGCCGCGACCAGTTCGGGGCCTTCGAACTCCAGCTCGAATACCGGATCTCCCCCGGCGGTAACAGCGGGATCATGTTTCACGTCACCGAGGAGGAGCCGCAGCCCTGGAAGACCGGCCCCGAGGTGCAGGTGCTCGACAACGCGGCGGGCAAGGATCCGCAGCGGGCCGGCTGGCTCTATCAGCTCTACGCGCCGCAGGTGCCCGGCTGGGTGCGGCAACTCGAGGAGGCCGCGGGCCGCAAGCCGCCTGAGCACCTCGACGCCACGCGGCCGGCCGGCGAGTGGAACCACGTCTACCTCCGGGTCGCGCCCGGCGGCAGCGAGGTTGCCGTCAACGGCGTGGTCTACGAGCGGTTCAAGAAGGGCAGCAAGGACTGGGACGAACGGGTCGCGAAGAGCAAGTTCGCGGCCTTCCCGAAGTTCGGCAAGGCCGACCGCGGCCACATCTGCCTCCAGGACCACGGCGACGAGGTGGCCTTCCGCTCGATCAAGGTGCGGGAGCTGCCGGAGGATGGCGGCCCGATCGCGTTCGAGGACGGCACCGCGGCCGTCACGGCGGTGCCCGCGTTTCCTGAGGCCACCTGGGAGGGCTGGTCGCCGGAGCCCGACGACGGCACGCCGCCGGTCCCTCTGCGGCCGCTGGTCGTCACCCACGCCGGCGACGGCACCGGCCGGCGGTTCGTGCTCGACCAGTCGGGGATGATCCACGTCTTCAAGCCCGGGTCGGTAGAGGGCACGCTGTTTCTCGACCTGCGGCCCGGCACCGCCCCCTGGGGCAAATACAACGAAGAGGGCCTGCTCGGCCTCGCGTTCCATCCGAAGTTCAAGGAGAACGGCGAGTTCTTCCTCACCTACAGCCTCAAGGGGGAGAAGCGGATCGAGCACCTGGCCCGATTCAAGGTCAGGCCCGACGATCCCGATCGCGCCGACCCGGCCAGCGAGCAGCTCGTGCTGGCCGTGGACCAGCCGTTTTGGAACCACAACGGCGGCTCGATCGCCTTCGGCCCCGACGGGTTCCTCTACTGGGCGCTCGGCGACGGCGGCAGCCGCGACGATCCCTACGGGAACGGCCAGAAGCTCGACACGCTGCTCGGCAAGATCCTGCGGCTCGACGTCGATCGCCGTGGCGAGGGCAAGGGCTACGCGATCCCAGCCGACAACCCGTTCGTGGGCACGGCGAACGCCCGCGGCGAGATCTTCGCCCTCGGATTCCGCAACCCCTGGCAGATCGCCTTCGATTCGGCCACCGGCAGGCTCTGGGCCGCCGACGTGGGCCAGGATCAATGGGAGGAGATCGACATCGTGACCAAGGGGGGCAACTACGGCTGGAGCGTCCGCGAGGGCACGCGGCCATTCGGCAATCGCGAAGCCACTGTCACCGAGTACATCGACCCGGTCTGGGAATACGACCACCAGATCGGCAAGAGCATCACCGGCGGCTTCGTCTACCGCGGCAAGGCGATCCCCGAACTGGTCGGGAGCTACCTCTACGGCGACTTCGTCTCCGGCCGGCTCTGGGCCCTGAAGCTCGACGAGGCCACCGGCAGGGCGACCAACGTGAAGATTCCCTGGAGCGGCCTGCCGATCTACGGTTTCGGGAGCGACGCCGACGGCGAGGCCTACGTGCTCACGAGTTCGCCGACCGGCCAGGGGGTGTTCCGGTTGGCTCCGGCAACCCAGGCCGCAGCCCGCTGACCCACGTGGTAAAGATGTTGCGTTTTCGGCTAGTCTGTGGGGCTTTCGCCCGCGATTCAGCCCCATGACCGAACTCGCCAAGCACTACGATCATCAGGCCGCGCAGGCCCGCTGCCGCGGCCTTTGGGACTCCCTCCGGGCCTGGCACGCCGAGGCTCCCGCGCCCGGCACGCCGGCCGGCCGCGTGTTCTCGATCGTGATCCCGCCGCCGAACGTCACCGGCGCGCTGCATCTGGGCCACGCCCTCAACAACACCCTCCAAGACATTCTGGTGCGGGCCCGGCGGATGCAGGGCTACCGCACGCTCTGGATGCCCGGCACGGACCACGCGGGCATTGCCACCCAGGCGGTGGTCGAGCGACGACTCTTGGAGGAGGAAAAACTCTCCCGCCACGACCTGGGCCGGGAAGCCCTGGTGGCCCGGATCTGGGCCTGGAAGGAGCAGTATGAGAAGCGAATCCTCGGCCAGCTCCGCGACCTCGGGGCGTCGTGCGACTGGGACCGCACCCGGTTCACGCTCGACGAGCAGTGCGCCGCGGCCGTGCGCGAGGCCTTCCTCCGACTCTTCAAACGCGGCCTCGTCCGCCGCGGCAAGCGGCTCGTCAACTGGGACACCTTCCTGCAGACGGCCGTCAGCGACGACGAAGTCTTTCACGAGGAGGTGAAGGGCCACTTCTGGCACATCCGTTACGACGTTATCGATCCCCAGGCCGGGGAGCCCTTAAGCGTGACCGTCGCGACCACCCGCCCTGAGACACTGCTCGGCGACACGGCCGTGGCCGTGCATCCCGATCCGGCGGCCGCGCTCGCAGGCGTCGAGCAGGAGCTCCGAGCCAAGCGGGCCGCTGCGGCGGCCAAGGAGCAAGTGGCGATCGACGCGGCGCTCGAGGATCTGGCCGCCCGCCGCCGCGACTTGCTCCCGCTGCTCGAGACGCTCGCCCGCATGGCCCGCGCGGGCCGGCAGGTGCGCCTGCCGCTGCTCGGTCGGGCGATTCCGCTGGTGGCCGATGAGTGGGCCAAGCCCGAGCTCGGCAGCGGCTGCGTGAAGATCACCCCCGCCCACGACCCCAACGACTACGACGTGGGGCGGCGGCAGAGCCTGCCGATGATCAACATCCTCGAGCCGAACGGCACGCTGAACGCGGAAGCCGGCCCCTACCAGGGGCTCACGATCAAGAAGGCGCGTGACAGGGTGGTGGCCGATCTCGAGGCCGCCGGGCAACTGGAGCGGGTCGAGGATCGGCTGATCGAACTGGCCCACTCCGACCGCTCGAAGACGCCGATCGAGCCCTATCTCGCCGACCAGTGGTTCATCCGGATGGCCGAACTGGCCCAGCCGGCGATCGACGCCGTGGCCTCGGGCCGGGTCCGGATCTACCCCGACCGCTACGCCAGGGGCTACCTCGACTGGCTCTCGGAGAAGCGGGATTGGCCCGTGAGCCGCCAGCTGTGGTGGGGCCATCGGATCCCGATCTGGCACGTGACCGGCGTGACGGAAGGCGACCTGGCCGCGGCCTTCGGCGGCCACGACTCGATTCACTGGACGAGCGACGGAAGCGGCGGTTGGTTCGTCTGCTCGAGCGCCGAGAACCTGCCCACCGAAACGGTCGCTGGCAAAGCCCTCGTGCGGGATCCCGACGTGCTCGATACCTGGTTCTCGTCGGCCCTCTGGCCCCACTCCACGCTCGGCTGGCCGGCGGCCACTCCCGAACTGGCGGCCTTCTATCCCACCAGCACACTCGTCACCAGCCGCGACATCCTCACGCTGTGGGTGGCCCGGATGGTGATTATGGGTGTATTCGACACCGGCGAAATCCCCTTCCACGAGGTCTCGATCCATCCCAAGATCCTCGATCGCTACGGCGAGACGATGAGCAAGAGCAAGGGAAACGGCGTCGACCCGGTCGACGTGATCGAGGCCTTGGGCGCCGACGCGCTGCGGTTCGCGCTGGCCGGGATGGCCACCGAGACCCAGGACGTGCGGATGCCGGTGGATTTCCAGTGCCCGGCCTGTGGCCACCTCGTCGAGCAGACGACGCAGAACCGCACGAAGCCGCGGCTCGACTGCCCGAAGTGTGGCCAGCCCTTCCGCACCCAGTGGGCCACGAGCGAAGCCGACCTCGCCCTGCCCCGCGGCCCGGCGGTGAGCGAGAAGTTCGAGGCTGGCCGCAACTTCTCCAACAAGCTCTGGAACGCCACCCGGTTCGTGCTCATGGCCCTGGAGGGGGGCGAGCCGGTCGGCCCAATCTCGGCCGACGTCGTGGCCCACGGCGAACTCGCCGACCGCTGGCTGGCCAGCCGACTCGCGAGCGTGGCCCGCGAGGCGAGCAAGGCGATCGACGAATACCGCTACGCCGAGCTCGCGCGGATCCTCTATGGCTTCGCCTGGGATGAGTTCTGTAGTGCGTATCTCGAGCTCTCGAAGCCGCGGCTGGCCGATCCAGCCACGCGCGATCAGGCCCGCGCGATGCTCGTGGCCGGGCTCGACACGATCCTGCGACTGCTCCATCCGATCATGCCGTTCGTGACCGAGGAGATCTGGCAGCAGCTCCGCGTAGCGGCCGGCGACCGGCGGATGCCCTGGGACGGCCCGGGCCCGCTCTCCGAGTCGATCATGCAGGCCCGCTGGCCGACGCCCCCGGAGACCTGGACCGACGAGCGGACGGAGCGGCAGTTCGGCACGTTCTTGGCGGTGGTGGGGGCGATCCGCGAGATCCGGGCCCGCCAGAACGTGCCGCCGCGGACGAAGGTGCCCGCCGCGATCCGCGCGGCCGCCGACGTGGCCGACCTGCTCGAGCCGATGCGGCCCGCGATCGAGTCGATGGCGACGGTCGAGCTGACGGCACTGGGCCCGGCGGCGGGTGGTGCCGCCGGCGCGACAACGGCTACGGCGGCCGGCTGCGACGTGTTCGTGGACCTGGCCGACCTGGTGGACGTGGACGCCGAGGTCGCCCGGCTGGAGAAGGACAACGCCAAGACCGAGGGCTTCATCAAGGCCAAGCGGGCCAAGCTCGGCAACGAGACCTTCACCGCCCGGGCCCCGGAGGCCGTCGTGAGCGCGGAGCGGGCCCAGCTGGCCGAGCTCGAGGAGAGGCTGGCCAAGGGCGAGGCCACGCTGGCGGCTTTGCGAACCCGCAAAGCGAACGCAGGCGGCTGATGCCGCGGCCGGGCCTGGGGTACACTCCCGTCATGGCCCGCCGCAGCCGGGGCGGACGCGTCGGGCCGGCCCCCTGAGCCAGGAGTACGCCATGAGCGTCCAGATGGAACTCTCGCGGATCATCATCAGCGAGGTGAACGACCAGCAGGTCGTGTATCTCACCGAAGTCGATGGCGACCGCACCTTTCCGATCATCATCGGCCTGTTCGAGGCCACGAGCATCGACCGCCGGGTGAAGCACCACCAGACGCCCCGGCCGCTGACCCACGACCTGCTCGTGGCCGCGGTCGAACTGCTCGGCGGCGAGTTT
>CAMCPF010000176.1 GCA_945876515.1 Candidatus Kuenenia stuttgartensis | reverse complement strand
TGGGAGACTTTTCTTAGTGGGCGGAGGGTTTGGCCCCTCGACCGCGGCAACCCGGTTTGCGAGCACGCACGACCATGGTCCCATTTGCTGATTTCTTCGAGTCACGGCGTCGGCATACCCGCCGCCACTCAGCGGGAGACGGGGCCAAGCGACGGGGCAGGAAGTCGGCCCTCTTAGGGGGCGCTGAGAGCCTCGAACGGCGACAGTTGCTCTCGGTCACCGTCATCGGGCCGATTGGGGACCAGGCGGTGCCCGCCCACGCCGACGGAACCGCCGAGATCCAGCTCTCCGACCGGTTCGCGCTGCCCGACGTGGCCGGCACCGTAGTCAAGGTGGAGACCAACGCGCCGCGGGCCAATCCCCACTTTTTCGTCGAGCTCTTCGACACCGGCGCCTCGGCACCCGTGCGGACCACGCCCGCCACGGCCGGCAACTTCCTGGCCTATGTCGATGACGACTCGCTCGACCGCTCGATCGTGCACCGCTCCGTGCCCGGCTTCGTGATCCAGGGCGGGGGCTTCAAGGCACCCGTCTCGAGCGTTGGCCCGACCACGATCAGCACCAAGGGCACCGTGATCGACGAGGTCGGCAACCCCAATCAGCGGGGCACGATCGCGATGGCGAAGGTGGCCCCCTCCGCGGGCCCCCCCCTGGCCAACTCGGCCACGAGCCAGTGGTTCGTGAACCTCGACGACAATGCGTCGCTCGACCCCGACTTCACGGCGTTCGGGCGGGTGCTCGGCAACGGGATGTCGGTCGTGGACGCCATGGCGGCCGCGACGACCTACAACGCCTCCACCTATTTCGGAAACTCCGCCCTGACCAACCTGCCGCTCTGGTCGGTACCCAACGATGGAGCGATCCGGGAGGAAAACTTCGTCACGATCGCGTCGGCGTCACGGGCCGACAGGGCGAGCCTGCTCAGCTACTCGGTGACCTCCTCGGATCCGGGCCTGGTGCGGCCGCAGTTGGCCGGCGGGTCGCTTGTGTTGACGCGCGCCGGCTCACGTTCGGGCACGGCGACCATCACCGTGCGGGCGACAGCGGCCTTCGATGTCACCGATTTCGTCGACAGTTCCTTTACGGTGGTCGTGCCCCAAGCCACGGCTTCCATCATCGAGGCGACCGGCTCAACGGCCCTGGGAGTGGATGCGGCCGGCAGGCTTACCGTGAACGGCGTACAGGTGCTCTCCTTCGGCAACCCCGTCGACTTCTACGGGATGACAGCCGCCGGCTGGCGGCCGATCGCCGCCGAGAAGGTGGGCGGCACGAACACCATCGTCTGGCGCAATACATCCGGCAGCCTCCACTTCTGGCGGCTGTCTAGCACCTGGCAGCATCTCTCCTCCGACGGGCAGCACGCGCCAGGCTCCGCGGGGTACCTCGCGGCCGAAACCTCCTTTGCCACCGACTTCAACGGCGACGGCGATGTGGGGATACGCACGGTGCTCGACTCGCGGGGAGCCGTCACCCTCTCGCACGACAGCCCGGGCACGCTCCGGGCGAACGGCGTGCAAATCATCTCGTTCGGCAGCCCGGTGAATCACAATGCCTATGTGGGCTGGGGCTGGACGGCAGTCGCCGCCGAGAACGTCGGCGGCACCAACACGATCGTCTGGCGAAACACGTCGGGCAGCCTGCACTTCTGGCGGCTGTCGAGCAGCTGGCAGCACCTATCGTCCGACGGTATGCACGCGCCGGGCTCCGCGGAGTACTACGCCGCAGAGACCTCCTTCGCGACCGACTTCAACGGTGACACCTTCGTCGGAGCCCCGGACACGATCATCGAGCGCGTGGGGTTCACGGCGCTGGCCTACACCAACAGCGGCACCCTCGTCGTCAACCGCGTGCCGGTCACATCTGGCGGCAATCCGGTGAACTTCCACAGCTACGCCAGGATCGGCTACACGGCAGTGGGGGCCGAGGCGGTCAACGGTGTGAACTCGATCGCCTGGCGGATGCCCGACAAGAAACTCCACTTTTGGCGGCTGTCGAGTGACTGGGCACAGGTCTCTTCGGATAGCATGATGGTGCCCGGCGCTCCGCGGTATCACGCCGCAGAGGTGGCCTTTGGCCGCGACTTCGATGACGACGGTGTGATCGGATCGCCGTTTACGATCATCGAAGCCGTGGGGGCCGTGCGGCTCTCCTACGACCGTGCCGGGAACCTCTTTGCCAATGGCACGGCCATCACGGCGGGCGGCGTCCCGGTCAACTACCAGAGCTACGCGAACATCGGCTACACGGCCCGGGCGGTGGAGACCGTCGACGGCGTCAACACACTCGCCTGGGTGACGACCGATAGCAAGATTCACTACTGGCGGCTCTCGAGTTCGTGGGCGCAGACCTCCTCCGACAGCATGATCGTGCCGGGCAGGCCGCGGTATCTCGCCGCCGAGACCACGTTCGGCGTCGACTTCGACGGCAACGGGCGGATCGGCTCCTGACACTTGCTGCGATGGCTTCCGTCAGGCGGCGAGGTGGTCTCCGAGCCGCAGGCCGCCGGTGACGCCCACCGCCGTGTTCACCGCCAGCCGGTAGAGGTGGCTCCAGGCTGAGACATCGACGTCGGGCCGGAGGCTCCGCGAGCGGCGGGCTTCGAAGGCGTCGCGGAAGTGCGCCGTCTCGGCCCCCGTGCGGCTGTCGCGAGTGGGCACCACGCAGCGGCGGCAGGCGTTCGTGGTCACGAGGTGGGCGGAGCCGATCGTGAATGGCCGCGGCTCCGGCGGCGGCAGGGCCGCGTAGGGATCGGCGGGCAGGGCCGGCGAGCGCATGCCGACTTCAGGCCGGAACTCCGGTCGGGCCGGGGCCGCAAGCGTGTCTTCCCAGAAGGCGTCGCAGCCCCCCACCTCGAGGTTTACGCGAAACCGCCTCCGAGCCTCGTCGAGGTCGAAGGAAAACCAACGGGCCACCTCCGCGAGCGTGGCCGTGGCGACGAGCGTAGGGCCGGGGGCGTCGCGGTCGTCGGGGAAGCCGCCGTCGGGCCGTTCCAGCAACAGCACGCCATAGCCCAGCGCCTCGGAGAGCCAGCCGCATGGCCCCTCCAATCCGGGCACGAGCGGGAAGACGTCAGGGGCCAGCGCCCGCAGCCGCTCGATGTCCGGCACCGCCGCGGCCGCGAGGGCCGCCGGATCGACCGCGAGCGCGATCACGTTGGTCGCCAGCCTGGGCAGGCCGGGATCCGGTCCCGCGGCCGCCAGTCCCTCGATCGCATATTCGGCCCGGATCGCGTGCAGCAGGGCCGTCCGCTTGGCGTTCACCACGCGGCCGTCGAGATCGACCAACTGCCAGCGGCGATCGTGCTCCAGGCCGGCCCCCGGCAGCAGCCGGGCCTCAGCCACCTCCACCCCGTCGAGGCTCTTCAGGGGATAGAGGGTGATCCGGTCGAGCGTGCGGATGCTCATGCTGGCGAATGGTGTCTGCAGTCTTGGAGAGGTTGCCTCGAGCCTGCCCTGCACGCTGCCGCCAGGCCCGGAGGGCCGGGTTCTTGCCAGCCGGCGGCGGCCGGCAAGGCAAAAATGGACCGGAAGTCCATGTTTTGCCTACATCTTGAAGTTGAACGTCTGCCAGAGCAGCCGCAGCAGCCACTCGCCGACCGTGCGGCTGCCGACCTTGATCCGGGCCGTGCCCCGCATCCCGGGCGTGAACACGCCGTCGGGGTCGTCGATCGTCATCAGGGCTTCGTAGCTCGTCGAGATCGGAATCTCCCGGCCGGACTCGTCCGTCTTGGTCGGCACCGCGCCGCCGGCCTTCACGCTCAGTCGCTCCGAGCCCGTCTCGATGTGGGTCTCGGCCAGCTGCTCGACCGTGCCAGTGAACGTGCGCGACGGGAAGGCGTCGAGCTTGAGATCGACCTGCTGGCCCGGCTTCACGAACTCGACCTCGCCCTGGTCCACCACCATCACTCCCTCGAACAGGTGGCGGTCGCCCACCATGCAGACCACGGTGCCGGGCGTGAACGTGGCCCCGAGGTTTTGCTCGTCGAGCGGATGGCCCGTCCATCCCGGCAGCCGCCCGCCCGGATCGGGCCGGCTCGGCACCGCTGGGGCCGGCAGCACCACGCCGTCCCGCGGGGCCGTGAGCACGAGCTCGGCCCGGTCCTGCCGCTTCCGCTCCAGCTGCTCGACCGCGCTTTTGAGCGTCTCCTGCACGGTGCCGATCTCGAGCGCGGCCGAGGGGTCGGTGAACCGTTCCCGCTGGAGGCTCGCCAGCCGGCTCTCCGACTGCTGCACCCGACCCTCGAGTTCCGCGATCTCGAGGTCGAGTTCGATGCTCGACAGCACCGCCAGCTCTTGGCCCTTCCGCACCTCCTGGTCGGACTTGACCAGCAGCTTCTCCAGCCGGCCGGCCTCCGAGACGTAGACCGTCTCCTCTCCCCGGGGCCGTAGCTCCGCGGCGCACCAGACCCGCTGCGGCAGCGGGATCAAGGCGATCGCGGCGGCCACCAGACTCACCACGGCGACCGTCGTCATTACGTTGACCGACTTCACCTCGTCGCGCCTCCCGGGAACCTTGAGGAACTTGATCATCCCCTGCAGCGGCCGAATCACCAAGCCCCAGAGCGCCATCCCGGCTAGCAGCTGGCCGATCACCTGCAGGCGATAGGGTTTGAAGACATTCCACACGAACAGGAAGATCGACAGGCTCACGAACCAGCCGTACAGGCTCGAGGCCACGGCGTAGAAGGCGAACCAGCCCAGCTTCCGCTGCGGCAGGAAGGGATCCTCGGGCTGCTTGATCCCCAGGCACCACTTCGACGCCAGCCGGCTCAGGATGGTGTTGGCCTTCTGCCGGAGGTTCGGGATCTCGAGCACGTCGGAGAGGATGTAGTAGCCGTCGTACCGCAGGAGCGGGTTGGCATTGAACAGGATCGTGGACACGCTCGACACGAACATCACGTCGAGACAGAGCTGGTTGAACACGCCGGGGTGCGAGTTCCACCACAGGTAGGTGGCGATCGCCGCCATGATCACCTCGACGTACATCCCGGCCGCGCCGATCGCCGCCCGCTTCCACTTGTTGGGCAGCATCCAGCTGTCGGAGACGTCGCAGTAGAGGCAGGGCGTGAAGACCAGGATCATCACCCCCATCTCGTGGCACTCACCGCCGTAATACTTGCACGACAGCCCGTGGCCGAACTCATGGATGATCTTCGTGACGCCCAGCGCGATCGCCAGGTAGAGCCAGTTGCCAGCGGCGAAGAACTGGTGAAACTCGGGCAGCTTGGCCCGGAAGGTGTCGAAGTTGACGAGCACCAGCAGCAGGGCCGAGAGGGCGAAGCCCGTGAACACCGCGATCGCGGCCGGCGCGAAGATCCAGCCCAGCCAGGGGTTGAGCCGCTCGAGCATCCAGTCGGGGTCGATGCCGCGGAACCGCAGCGACATGATGTTCGAGATCCAGGCCACCCACTCCTTCCACTTCCGCTGCCGGCGTCGCTCGAAGAGTTGCGGCCCCTGCCCCGTCCGGTCGCCGATCACCAGGCCCGAGCGGTGGAGCGTGCTCACGAACCGGGCCAGCTCCTCGACCGTGATCCGGCGCGGCGGAAATCGCTCCTCGAACTGCTCCTTGAGCGAGTCGAGGCTGGCCTTGCCGTCGAGCATCTCCAGGAGCGCGTATTCCTCCGGCCGGAACCGGAAGTAGTGGAGCGAGATCGGGTCCTTGACCACGAACCAGGCCTGGCCCTGGTAGACCTGCCGGTTGACGTGGAGGTCGCCCCGCTTCCGCAGGCCGACGGCCCGCGTGGTGCTCGACCGAAATGCTTCGGCGGTGGCCATGGGAGGGCCTCAATCGGCTCGTGGGGGACGGATTGGGGGCGGCTACTTCTTGGCCGCCGGCGGCAACGGCGGGCGGGTCGAGTGGATCGTCATCGTGACGAACTGCCCGGCCCGCAGGAGCCACTCGCCACCGGACTGGCGGTTTTCAACTTCGGCCACGACCCGGTAGTTGCCGCTCTCCATCCGCGGCTTGACGTTGAAGATCCGCCCCTGGAAGCTCTCCGCTTGGCCACCGGCCAGGCGGGCCTCGACCGTGACCGGGCGGTCGCGGATGTCGGCAGGGTTCCAGCGGGTGGCGTCCACGTAGCCGTCCACGTAGAGCCGGTCGGTGCGGATCAGGCGGGCCAGCGGATCGCCCGGCTGGAGCCACTCCCCCTCGTGCGGAATCACCTCCTCCACCTCGCCGTCGAGCGGTGAGCGGATCACCCGCCGCTCGATCGCCTTGCCGGCCGCCTCCACCTCCACCTCCTTGCCCGACGCATCGAGAGCCGCGAGCTTCCGCTCGAGTTCGGCCTGCTCGATCTGCAGGCCCGTCTTCTCCCACTCCAGTTTGAGCCGCTCCCGCTCCACCTCGGTGACCGAGCCTTTAATCCGGTCGTGCGAATCCTCGGCCTTGCGAAAGGCCATCTCCGCAACCCCTTGGGCCTTCTGCGAATAGCGGACGTCCACGTCACTCTCGGCCTTGGCCAGGGCCTGGTCATGCTCCGCCTGGGCCCGACGCTTCTCCATCTGCGGCTGGTCGTCGTCGATCTTCGCCAGCACGTCCCCCTTGGTCACCACCGCCCCTTGCCGGACGAGCAGTTCCACGATCACGCCCG
>CAMCPF010000175.1 GCA_945876515.1 Candidatus Kuenenia stuttgartensis | reverse complement strand
ATGTAGGCCGTGGAGGCCCGGGTGGCGAACGACGAGAGGATGATCCCCTCGATCACCTGGTGCGGGTCGTCCTCCATCAGGATCCGGTTGTTGAACGTGCCCGGCTCGCTCTCGTCGGCGTTGACGCAGAGGTAGATCGGCCCGGGATGGTCCTTGGGCAGAAACGTCCACTTGAGGCCGGTCGAGAAGCCGGCGCCGCCGCGGCCGCGAAGCCCCGACGACTTCACCATCTCGACCACGTCGGCCGGCTGCTTCGACTTCAGCGTGGCCTCGAGCGGCGCGTAGCCGCCGCGGGCGCGGTAGCTGGCGAGCGTGTGGCCGTCGGGCACGCCCACGGCTTCGAGCAGGACTGGTTTGAACGGCGTCATCTCAGGTGGCCCTCGCGCGTGGCTTCTTGAGCTCGGCCTCGGCGGCCTCGGGCGTCATGTTCTTGAGCAAATCGTCGTTGGCCAGGATGCAGGGGGCGAAGTCGCAGGCCCCGAGACACTCGGCCGGCTCGATCGTGAGCTGCCCGTCGGGCGTGGTGCCGTAGGGATCGATCCCGTTGGCATGACAGAGACTCTCGAGCAACTCGTCGCCCCCCCGCAGGGCACAGGAGATCGACCGGCAGACGAAGGCCCGCACCTTGCCGTGCGGCTTTTGCTGGTGGAAGAACTGATAGAAGGTGAGCGTGTCCTGCACCTCGGCCGGCGGCAGCCCGAGCACGGCGGCGATGTCCACCACGGCGTCGAGCGGCACGTGCAACAGCTCGCGGTTGACGATGTGCAGGGCCGGCAGCACGAGCGCCCGCCGATTCGGGTAGCGGGGCGCGAGCGCCTCGATCTCGGCCACCATCGCCTCGCTGATCACGCGGCGTCCCTGGGCGATCATGAACGGGCCTCCGTGCGCTTTCTGTGGTGGTCCGGACGAGGCTGCCCATGCCATCTCGCCGGACGTTCGCTGCGGGCATCCTGCCCTTCGCTCTCTCCATGCCAGCTGCGCTTCGGCATCCTGCCTGCGCTTGCTGACAAGGCCGGCTCCATCGGCACGGGCAGCCCCGTCCTCGTCAGTCCGCGAGCGGCAACTTGCAATATCCGTTGGGCCGCGAGGGGTCGCCCATGCCGATCGAGCGGCGTAGGAAACCGAGCGCAGCAAGGATTGCGAAGCGAGGTTTCCTCCGAGCGACCGGAGGGCAGGATGCCCGCAGGGAGCGTCCAGCGAGACGGCATGGGTGACCCCGAGCCTGCGTTGGCGTTGAGCTGAACCGCGCGCGTGCTCATCGGTCCAGCTCCGCGGCGATGATGTTGAGGCTGCCGAGCACCGCCACCACGTCGGAGAGAGTGTGGCCCCGGATCAGGTACGGAAAGAGCGCGAAGTGGAGCACGGAGGGGGGCCGACAGCGGGCCCGGTAGGCGGTCTCGTTGCCGTCGCCGACGATGGAGAAGCCCAGCTCGCCGTTGGGCGCCTCGATCGCGGCGTAGCTCTCCTCGCAGGGCACCTCGAAGCCGCGGTTGCTCATCGAGAGCTCGAAGTGGGAGATCGTGCCCTCGATGGTGGAGTAGACCTGCTGCTTCGTCGGCAGGGCCGTCCGCTGGTCGATGCCCACGCTGACCGGGCCGGTGGGAATGTTTTCCACGGCCTGGGCCACGATCTTGAGGCTCTCCCGCATCTCCTGCATCCGCACGAGATATCGGGCGTAGCAGTCGCCGGCGGTCGCGCAGCAGATCTGGAAGTCGTAGTCGGCGTAGGCGAGATAGGGCTCGTCTTTGCGGAGGTCGCGGGTCACGCCGCTGGCCCGGGCGACCGGCCCGGTGGCTCCGCGGTTGATCGCCTCCTCCTTGGTGAGCACGCCCACCCCCTTGGTGCGATCCACGAAGATCCGGTTGCGGGTCAGCAGCCGCTCCATGTCGTCGAGCGTCTTGGGAAACGTCTTCACGAAGCTGCGGATCTTCTCGATCACCAGGGGCGTGAAATCCTGCGAGACGCCGCCGACCCGCGTGTAGGAGTTGGTGAACCGGGCCCCACACAGCGTCTCGAAGATGTCGTAGATCACCTCCCGCTGGTAGAAGCCGTAGAGAAAGAAGGTGAAGGCACCGGTGTCGAGGCCGACGGCGCCGTTGCTGAGCAGGTGATCGCTGAGTCGGGCCAGCTCGGCGATGATCGTGCGGATCACCTTGCAGCGGGGCGTGAGCTCGATGCCCAGGAGCGTCTCGACCGCGTGGTGCCAGGCCACGTTGTTGGCCATCGGCGAGATGTAGTTCATCCGGTCGGTGACCGTCACGTACTGGTTGAACGTGAGGTGCTCGCCGATCTTCTCGAAGCCCGAGTGGAGGTAGCCCATCTCCGGCATCGCATCGACCACCCGCTCGCCCTCGAGCTTGAGCACGAGGCGGAGGGTCGTGTGGGTCGCCGGATGCTGGGGGCCGAAGTTGAGGGTCCAGAGGTAGTCCTCGCTCCGGGTGGCGGCCTCGGGGACCTCGAGCGACTCGAAGCTGGTCGGGGCGATGGACATGGCTCAGCTCTCGTGCCGCGTGATGACGGGGAAGTTGTGCCGCTCGCCCCGGCCCTGCAGCGGATAGTCCTTCCGCAGCGGATGAGCCGTGAACTCCTCCGGCATCACCAGCCGACGGAGGTCCGGGTGGCCGGTGAAGCGGATCCCGAACAGGTCCCAGACCTCCCGCTCCAGCCAGTTGGCGGCCTCCCAGAGCGGCACCACGCTGGCGACCATCGGCTCAGGATCGTCGGCGAACACGCGGACGGTGAGCCGCTGGTTCGTGGTGGTCGAGGCAAGCAGGTAGACGAGGCCGTAGCGACTACCGGCACAGGCCGGCATCTGCATCGGCGGGTCGCGGTATTCGAGGTAGTCCACGCAGGACACGTCGATGAGCAAGTCGAAGCCCCGCTGCTTCAAGAACTCGAGCACCTCGAACGACCGCTCCGCCGGCACCACCAGCCGCGTCTGACCGCGAAAGGCCGATGTCTCAAGCGGGCCGAACCGGCCGGCCACGGCGGCGATCACGTCGTCGACGGAGGGGGGCGTGAAGGGCATCGGGCGTGGGGCGGATCTCGGTGGCGCGTGGGGAGGAGGACAGGGCTTCAGGAGCGACCGGCGAGCGACCCGGCCTGGGCGGCAAGCTCCCTCTGGAGCACGGGGTTGCGGGCGGCATCGACCGTGAGCGGGGAGGTGATCTCGACGAGCGCCCGCTTGCGGGCCTGACGGCCGGCCGTGTCGAACTCGCGGCCGGTGATCGTGCCCTCCCGCTGGATCTTGTCCTGGAGGTCGATGATCGCCTGGATCAGTTGCTCGGGCCGCGGCGGGCAGCCGGGCACGTACATGTCGACCGGGATGAAGCGGTCGATGCCCTGGACGACGGCGTAGGTGTCGAACACGCCGCCCGTGCTGGCACAGGCGCCCATCGAGATGCACCACTTGGGCTCGTGCATCTGCAGCCAGATCCGCTGGAGCACCGGCAGCATCTTCATCACCACGCGGCCGGCCACGATCATCAGGTCGCACTGCCGCGGGCTGAACCGGAACACCTCCGCCCCGAAGCGGGCCAGGTCGTGCTTGCTCGCGCCGGTGGCCATGAGCTCGATGCCGCAGCAGGCCGTGGCGAAGGGCATCGGCCAGAGGCTGTTCTTGCGGCACCAACTGGCCAGGGCGTCGAGCCGGCTGACCACGACGTTTTCGGGCAACTGCAGGTCGCTCACCGCCATCGAAACACCCCCTTGCGCCAGTCGTAGGCGAAGCCCACGATCACCAGCGCCGTGAAGAGCATGGCCCCGGCGAACACCAGGCCCCGGGAGGAAACCAGACCGTCTGCCACCGCCGCATCGACGCCGGCCGGCGAGCGGCTGGCCACGGCCCACGGGTAGAGGAAGAGCAGCTCGACGTCGAACACGAGAAACGTGATCGCCACCAGGTGGAACCGCACGTCGAACCGCCGCCGTGTGTCGTGGATCGGGTCCATCCCGCTCTCGTACGGCATCTCCTTGACCGCCCCGCGACGGCTGGGGCCGATCAGCTCGGCGAACACCACCAAGCCCACCGAGACGGCCGCCGCGATCGCGACGAACAGGAGGACGGGGAGGATCGCGTCCATGGGGCTGCTGGCTGGGTGAACGGGCGGGGGACTCTACTCTTTTCGGCCGCGGAAACCGACTTCGTGAAATCTGTCACGAAGTCCGGCCCCAAAAAAGCCGGGGACACCCTGGGGCATCTCCGGCCGGTTGGCGGTTCGACCACGAAGTTATACAGCCCGGACGGGCGGGCGACGAGTCGAGCCGTTTTTCCCGACGGATTGCCTCGTCCGGCGGTCTGGTTCGCCGCGTTGGAGTCAGCCGCAGCGGGCCAGGTGGGCGTGGACGAGCGCCGGGTCGTAGGCGGCGACCTGCCGCAGCTCCGCCAGGACGCGGCCTAGGTCGAGGCCATAGTGATTCACCCTGAGCAGGCTTACTTTCAGGTAGGGAACGCCGGCCTCCCAGAGCCGCCACCAGACGAGCTCGCTCGGGTTGTGGGGCAGTCGGCGGCTCTTCCGCAACAGCCGCCAGCTGCGCCGCGGGTGCCGCGGGGAGAGGTGGGGCCAGACCTCCGCGAGCGAGACGGGCGGCGCCCTCGTGGCGTCGTAGAGCCCGGCCAGCCGGAAGCCTGCCGCCGCCATCCGGGCGGAGAATCCGATCTCGTTCCGCTCGACGACGTCGCGCTTCGTCGGCAAGGTCGCGAGCCCGTGCCAGAAGCCGGCCCAGGCGTCCGACTCGAGCAGCCGCCGACGCATCCCCAGAAACCACGACTGCACGTGCGGCACCCGCGGCCCCGAGCGGCTCGTGTTCTGGTCGGAGAGCACCATCCCCCAGAGGTCGGCCATCGCCACACGGGCGTCGGCGAGCGCGGGTCCGATGTCGAACAGCGGCCCGTACACGCTGTCGTTGACGCAGATCACCTCGTCGTGGTCGGCGGGCCGGAAGCTGGCCAGGCCGTCGCGCCAGGCGGCGAAGTCATAGCCCACGTTGGCCCGCGGCACGAAGGCATCGACGAGGCCCGCAAGGTCTGGCGGCAGCCGGCGGGCCGAGTTGGAGACCACGACCAACCGCTCGGCATGGCCGCGGTAGGCGGCCAGGGCGTGGCGCACGTGCGGATCGAAGCGGCCGTCGGGATCGAAGTGCGCAAGCACGATCGCGCGGGAAGGGCGGCGGGGCAGGGCCAGGGTCGGGGGCGACTCGCTCATGCCGGCCTCCGCGGATCCTCTCAGGCGGCGTCGCGCCGCAGGCCGCGGCCGACCTGCGAGTGGAGCAGCAGCAGCCGGCGGGTGAGGTTCAGGCTGCGGAGTTGTTCGTCGAGCAGGCCGAGGAGCGCCGGAACGTGGCCGAGCGTGACGGAGGCCCGGGCGAAGCCGCCGTCTCGGATCTCACGATCGGCGGTTCTCATGGCCGAGGCGACATACCAGCGGACGCTCGCCGAGAGGGTCGGGCCGCGGATCGCCTCAGGGAGCGAGTCGGCGTTGATCTGGATCGCCCGCGCGAGGTCCGGCCAGGCTGCCCCGGAGGCGTGCAGTCGCGTGGTCTCGTTGTCGGCATGCCGGCGGTAGGCGGCCAGGGGCCGTGGGTCGTACCAGACCGGAAACCGGGCTGCGATCCGCACCCACATCTCCCAGTCGAGCGCAAGCTGTAGGTCGGTGCGGTAGCCGCCAAGCAACTCGTAGGTGCGGCGGGCGACGACGACCGAAGGCGTCTGGATCCTCTGCCGCTCGGCGATCCGGGGCAGCCAGTTGGCCAGCACGCCGCTGGTCCACTGCTGCCGCGACGTGGTCCTGATCGGCCGGTCGGCGGCATCCACGAGCCGCGTGCGGCAGAAGGCCATGCCGATGTCGGGCCGCTGGCGGAAGGCTGAGTCCATGCGGTCGTAGAAGCCGGGGAGGACGTAGTCGTCCTGGTGCAGCAGATGGACGAGGTCGCCGCGGGCGATGGTGAGTGCGCGGTTCCAGTTGCCCCCCAGTCCGAGGCGGCGCGGCTGCTCGATGATCTCCACGCGGCCGGCAGGGTCGCACTGCTCGACAATCTCCCGCACGAGGCCGCGCCGCGAGCCGTCATCCACCACGGCGATCTGCATCGCGTCCGCCGGAGGCGCCTGAGCCAGCACCGACTGCAATGCCCTGGCCAGCTTGCCATCGGGCTCGTAGGTGGGCAGCATCACCGAGAACCGCGGCCCCGAAGGACCATGGCGCGGCGGGATCGGCGGTGGAGGTGTGAACGGCATCGGGGGAGCCGGGGGCGTTGCTCGGAGCGGGATGGGTAGCAAAACCCGTCCGCCGCCGACAGCCCGATCGTTGGCACGGGTCTTCCCAGGCTGCCCAGTCTCCGACGGCTGCCAGGCTTGCGTCCGTCGGAGAAGCCCCCTTGCACAAGCAAGGGGGATGACGCCCGCCACCGGATTCGTCCAGGCGAACATCGGGCGCCAAACCCGCGCACGAGCACGGCCGCCCGGAGGTGCGGCCGGCGGCCCGCCCCGGCTATGGAGGCGGGAATCACGATTCGTCCGCACGGACGTCGCACGCCAAGCCCGCGCACGAACACGGCCGCCCGGAGGTGCGGCCGCCGGGCGGAGGCCCGGCCCGGGTGGGCGGG
>CAMCPF010000174.1 GCA_945876515.1 Candidatus Kuenenia stuttgartensis | reverse complement strand
GATCGGCATCGCGGCCGAGTAGCCCTCGGAGTAGCCCGACGTGACGTAGCCGCCGGCCGAGCCGTAGCTGCCGCCCGACGAGCCACCCGAGCTGCCGCCCGACGAGCCGTAGCTGCCGTGACGGTGACCCCAGCCAGCCTGAGCGTCGCAAGTCGCCGCGGCGACCGCGGCGAACGTGAGGACACCCGCAACCTTCATCCAGCGACTCTTCGACATTGCCATCAATCTCCAGATAATTTGTGAATCACGGTCCGCGGAGCACCTCGCCGCTCCCGACCAGTTCCGGGTGACGATCCGCTGTCCGAGCGAGGATAGTTTGACGATCAGGCAGTTCAAGGCAACTGAAAAGTTTGGGGGAAGTTTGCCGGCGGTCCGGCCCGCCCTGGCCCTAGGACTGGAAATCATGATTTTTCCCAGTTGAAATGGGGTTTTCCGAGGTGCGGCTGGGGCGCACCGCCTCCGCCGCCCAAGAACCGGCGGGCGGCGTCAGGACGATTCCGGCCGGGGAAGGCCGCGGCTGTGGCTGGCGGGGGCCGCTCGTTGAAAGCCCGGCCCGATGCTCTATACATCTCTCCGCCACTCCATTTCGAACGCCAGGGAAACACCGATGAATGCTCCGCCAGCCGTGGAAGCCGAACTGCTCGATCTCTCGCAACAACTCCTGGCGGCCGTCGCCGGCGGTGATTGGCCGGCCTATCGCCGGCTCGTGGCCGACGACCTCACCTGCTTCGAGCCGGAGGCCCGCGGCCAGCTGGTCGAGGGCTTGGCCTTTCACGAGTTCTACTTCCGCCTCCCGGCTGACCCCACGAAGCCGGCCAGGCCCGCGACGAACACGCTTGCCTCGCCGGTGGTGCGGCTGCTTTCGGAGACCGTGGCCCTCGTCGCTGCCGTGCGGCTCACGCAGACGCTCGACGACGCCGGCAGGCCCGTGACAAAGCCCTGCGAAGAGACCCGGATCTGGCGGAAGATCGACGGCCATTGGAAGCACGTCCATTTCCACCGTTCGCTGCCGTCGTGAGCAGGGCCGACGACCGCGGCCCGCGCCCGGCTACTCGCCCCTGGGCCTGATGGCCATGAGCTCGATCTCGAATACGAGCACTTCGTTGGGCTCGATGGCCGGGGGCGATCCTGCGTCGCCGTAGCCGAGGTCGGGAGGAAGCCAGACCCGCCACTTCGAGCCGACCTTCATCAGTGGCAGCGCCTCCTGCCAGCCGGGCACCACGCCCCGCAGCGGAAAGGCCGCGGGCTCGCCTTCGGGCTCGGTGCCGTCGAACTCGGTGCCATCGACGTGCGTGCCGCGGTAGCGGGCCTCGACCACGTCGTCGAGGGTCGGCTTGGGCCCCGCTCCCTCCTTGAGCACGGCGTACTGCAGGCCGCTCGGCAGCGTGACCACGCCAGGCTGCTTGGCATTGCCGGCGAGAAACTCCCGTCCGGCGGCCAGGTTCTTCTTGCCCGCCTCGGCCATCCGGGCGGCGAGTTCGCGATCCCTGTCTTCCATCTGCTTCTCGAACACCGTGAGCACCCGGCGGAAGCCGGCCTCGTCGAGTTGCGGCGGGGCGTCGCGGACGGCGTCGGCGAGGCCTCGCGCGAGCGCCGCGGGATCGAGGGGCGTGCCCATGGCGCGATGGTCGGCGATGATGCGCTGGCCGATGCGGAAGCCCAGGGCGTAGCCGAGTTCCTCGGCGGGGGTGCCCAGCGGCATGCGGTCGCCCGCTGCCGCCGGAGGGGCAAGCGCCTCGACGGCCGGTGGCTGGGCGACCGCGACTGTGAGTGAGCAGATCGCGATTCCCACCGCCGCCGTTCCTCGAGCCCGCTTCATGACGCATCCTCCGGAGACAGGCCGGAGCGATCCGGCATGGTGATTACGGCTCGCAACCGTCGCAGGGGCCTCGGCGACCCGACTGAGTTCTCTCTGCCGACCGGCTCCAGCCGCTAGGCCGATCCTCCTCCTCGGCCGTCCGGCCGCCCCGGAAGAGTCTACCCGTCGGCGGGCTTGGCCAGCGACCCCCGGGTGAGTTCGAGGAACGCGGTCTCCAGGTTGACCTCCTCCTCCCGCAGCCCCTGAAGGGCATGGCCAGCCGTCACGAGCCGGGCGGCGAGAGGCGACGGATCGTTCACACCCTCGGCCAGCGTGACGCGGAGTTCGCCGTCGCGGATCTCGACGGCCGCAGCCTCCGGGCAGGTGCCGACCACGTCGGCGGCCGCCGCGGGCGGCCCCGCCACCCGGATTCGAATCACGGGCCGCCCCCGGACCTTTGCCAGGAGTTCCTGCACGCCGCCGCAGGCGAGCAGCCGGCCATACTCGATGATCCCCACGCGGTTGCAGATGTCGGCCAGCTCCGGAAGGATGTGGCTCGAGACGAGGATCGTCTTCCCCATGCCCTGGAGCCGCTTGAGGAGGTTCCGCATCTCGATCCGGGCACGCGGGTCAAGGCCGCTGGCCGGCTCGTCGAGCAGGAGCACCTCGGGGTCGTGCAGGAGCACGCGGGCCAGGCCCAGCCGCTGGGTCATTCCCCGGGAGAGGCTGGTGACGAGCTCGTCCCGCTTGCTGCCCAGGTCGACGAGCTCCAGCGACCGTTCCGCCACGCGGCGCCGCTCCGGGCCGGTGATCCGATACGCGGCGGCGAAGAACTCGAGGTACTCCCCCACCCGCATGTCGTCGTAGACGCCGAACACGTCGGGCATGTAACCGATCGCGCGACGGATCTCGCGGGGATGCGTGTGCACCGAATACCCACACACGGAGGCCTCGCCCCAGGTCGGCGCCAGCAGCGTGGCCAGGATGCGGATCGTGGTCGTCTTGCCGGCGCCGTTGGGGCCGATGAAGCCGAACAGATCGCCACGCTCGAGCTTGAGATCGAGGCCGTCGAGCGCGACGAAGTCGCCGTATTTCTTGGTCAGATCGACCGTCTCGATCATGGCTGGTCCTCGGGCGGTGGCGGGGCGGCGGGCGTGTCCTGGCCTCGGGGCGAGCTTGCCGCCTCGGGGAGCGGAATGACGAGCCGCACGAGGGTGGCCGAGTCAGCCGCTTCCGGGGCGAGGGTGATCGGGTCAACGCCGTGGAGGCTGACTTCCCAGGCGGTGCCGCGGACGCCCGCCGGGGCGCGGCCCACGAGGATCGCGCGATCCACCGCCAGCAGCCGCGACAGGTCGAGCCGGCCCAGCCGGCCGGCGTCGATCGTGGTGTAGCCCGTGCCTCCGGCGGCCGCATGGAAGCCGGCCACCTCGAGGATCCTGGCCACGTCGAGGCCTGCCGTGTCCCAACGCTCGGCCCGGTCACGGTCCCCGACGGCGACGCGGCGGGTGAGCGCGGCGGCGAGCGACCGCGGCCCGCGGCCGCTCTCGGTGTCGAAGGGCTCGCCCGGCTCCACGTCGCCGACGTCGTACAGCCAGCCTGCATGCACCAGCCGGCACTCCCGCAGCGCGAAGGGCAGATGGTGGACGAGCGTGCCCCGGAGGAGGCCGCGGGCGTCGCGGACGAGCGTGCTCGATGCGGCCGATGCGGGCGTGGTGGCCGTCCACGCCGCTTCGAAGAGCCGGCTCGAGGCCGCCGCGATCGGTACGCCGCCGAGGTCGGCCAGGCTGCCGCCGTAGGCGTAGTCATGCGCCGCCAGCGACGGGTGGGCCGTGGTCGCATCGATGCCGCCGAAGCCGGTGCCGCCGTCGGCGAACCACGACACCGCCGCGTCGGCCCCGGTGACCGGAATGGCCGGAGCGGCGGCGACCGCAAGGTCGATCACCGCGTTGGCGGGGCTGCTGACGGCCAGCCAGGAAGAGCCGCGCACGAGCCCTCCGACCGCGTCGATGTCGAGCACCTCGGCGGCCTGGCACCGTGGCGGCGCATGATGGCCCCAGATCCCGCCCACGGCCCAGGTGGCGGCGATGAATCCGCAGGCGAGCGCCGGGAGCGTGAGCCATGACAACCAGGGGCTTCGGGAGCGGCTCACGAGCCACCAGTCGAGCGGATAGAGGGCGAGCGCATAGAGCACGCCCAGACCGGCTAGGATCTCGAACGGCACACCGCGGGGGGCATTCGGCGCCGGGAAGGTGTCGAGCGCCACGCGGAGCTGGCCCGCCAGGTCGGGCACCATCGGCCGGCCGGGGTCGGTGACGGCCAGGTTTTCAGCGGCGGCGATCCCACCGCCCAGCAGCGCGGCCAAGAGGCGGTCGCAGCCCGGCCAGGAGGCCGCCCAGGCCGCATCGATGTCGAGGCCGAGCCAGGTGATCGTGCCGAGGCCATGGGCCCGGCGGACGACCAGTGGTTGCTCCTCTCGCGACCCCTCGAAGACCTCGACCACGCCGCCGACCCCCGCCTGCCCGGTGAACCGGGGCACGTCGACTCCCTCCGGCGGGCTGCGGCCGACCAGACCCCCGGAGCGGGCGAAGGCCTCCAGGCTCCCGAGTCGGCGCAGCCGCACGAGCTGCGGATTGGTGCCCGGCAGCCACTCGGCCGCCGGCGGGCCGCCCGCCGCGACTGCCCGGGCCGACTCGCCTGCGATCAACACGAGCCGACCACCGCCGCGGATCCAGCCGTCGAGCGCGGCGAGCGTGTCGGGCGATAGATCGGCGAGAGCGCGGCCGCAGAGGATGGCCTCGTCGAAGGCGTCGAGGTCGCGGGGCGTGAGTCGCGGAGGGATCGGAGCGGCCGCGAGCCGCACGACGGTGGCAGGCGTCCGTTCGCCGGCGACGAGCCGCAGGGCCGCTGCCGCCGCGGGCAGGTCGCCATGCACGAGGACGAGCGGCGTGGTCGAGGCGATGGTGGTGCCCGGCAGCGGCAGCGAGGCGTTGGTGAAGACCGCGGCTGCCCTGAGCGGATCCCCTGCCCCGAGCGGATCCCCTGCCACGCCTCGTTCGATGGCCAGCCGGGCCGCGGGCCGGCCGGGGCGAACGCACGCCCGCGCGATGCCGCCACGCCCGCCCGGCTCGGCCTGCAGCGGCGGCGAGCCCACGAACTGGCCGTCGGGGTCGGCGACCCAGGCCCGCTTCGCTCGTGGTCCGTCGCCGTCGACCGGAATCGCCAGCGGCGTCCAGAATCCCGAGCGGTGAACGCCACCGATGCCGGCGACGACCGCAGGGCCGCCGTCATCGGCCCAACCGACCGCTGTCAGCGCGACCACGAGGCACAGGGCGGCCGCGAGTCCGCGACGTGTCGCCCGCCCGCCGCGGCGGCTCATGGCTTCTCCGCGTCGGGGCAGGTGCAGGACAGTTGGCCGCAGCCGGGGCAGCCGCCGCCGTACTTGCGGGCGATCGCGGCCTCGAGATCCACCTCGACCACATTGGCGATCGTGGCCAGCCAGGCGAACACGTCGGCGAACTCCAGCGCCTGCTCCTCGTGGGTGCCGCTGCGGAGGGCGGTGGCCAGCTCGCCGATCTCCTCCGTGAGCCACATGAAGGTGCCCTCGACGCCGCGGGCGGCGTCTTTGTCGTGATACATCCGGCGGATCACCGCCTGAAACTCGCGGATCGTCATGGGAAAAGCCCGGGGATGCGGTGGCCGGCCGGTTGCGGGGGCCGGACGCGGACCTGAGTGTACAAAACCATTCCCGCGTGGCCCCTCTCCGCAGCCCGGGTGCCGCCGTCCGCTCGCGGCGTGTACGATACGGTCGTCCCCGCGGGCGGCGAATCGTCCGCGCGGAAAGACCTTCCATCCTTTTGCGGCACCGCTCCCATGGCCGACGCCCGCTCGATTCGAATCTTCGACACCACGCTCCGTGACGGCGAGCAGTCGCCCGGCGCGAGCATGAACCGCACCGAGAAGCTCGAGGTGGCCCAGGCGCTGGAGAAGCTCGGCGTGGACGTGATCGAGGCGGGCTTTCCGATCGCCTCGCCGGGCGACTTCGAGAGCGTTCGCGACATCGCCTCGGCGATCACCGAGGCGACCGTCTGCGGGCTGGCCCGCTGCAATGACGGCGACATCGACCGGGCCGGTGAGGCCCTCCGCCCCGCCCGCCGCGGCCGGATCCACGTCTTTCTGGCGACAAGCGCCATCCACCGCGAGTTCAAGCTGCGGATGACCGAGGAGGAGATCGTGGCCCGGGCTGTGGCGGGCGTGACGCGGGCCCGGAACCTGTGCGACGACGTGGAGTTCTCCCCGGAAGATGCCGCCCGCACCGAGCCCGACTTCCTCTGCCGCGTGGTCGAGGCAGCGATCGCCGCCGGGGCGACGACCGTCAACATCCCCGACACGGTCGGCTATGCCACGCCCTCACAGATGCATCGCGTGATCCGCACGCTCATCGAGCGGGTGCCCAACATCGACAGGGCGGTGATCAGCACCCACTGCCACGACGACCTCGGTCTGGCCGTGGCCAACAGCCTGGCGGCGGTCGAGGCGGGGGCCGGCCAGATCGAGTGCACGATCAACGGCCTCGGCGAGCGGGCCGGCAACTGTGCGCTGGAGGAGGTGGTGATGGCCCTGCGGACGCGGGCCGACCACTACGGCTGTACCACGCGGATCGACACCAAGCGGCTCGTGCCCACCAGCCGCCTGGTGGCCACGATCACCGGCATCCAGGTGCCCCGCAACAAGGCGATCGTGGGCCGCAATGCCTTCGCCCACGAGTCGGGCATCCATCAGGACGGGATGCTCAAAGAGCGCAGC
>CAMCPF010000173.1 GCA_945876515.1 Candidatus Kuenenia stuttgartensis | reverse complement strand
GGGTCGCGGCCGGGGTCTTCCACCGCGTCACCGCCGCGCTGGCGGCCGAGCGGCTCGAGGTGCTCGCGGCCGACATCCACACCTTCCCGGCGGGCGAGGTGCTCGACCGCTTCACCGTCCGCGACCCGGACTTCGCCGGCGAGCCGCCGGCGGAGCGGCTGACCGACATCGCCACGGCGATCCGCTCGGCCGTGCGGGCCGTCGAGCCGCCTCGCATTCGGCCGCAGTGGAACCCCTTCGCACCCCAGGTCCGCCCCGCGGGCCGCGGCCCCGTGCGGGTCCGGTTTGACAACGAGAGCTCCCGGGAGGCGACGATCCTCGAAGTCTTCGCCCACGACTCGCCCGGGCTGCTTTCCCAGGTCGCACGGGTCCTGCACGAGGCGGGGCTGTCGGTCCGCGCAGCGCGGATCGGCACCTACCTCGACCAGGTCGTCGATGCGTTCCACGTCACCGATGCCGCCGGCCGCAAGGTCGATGCGGAGGATCTGCAGGCGACCGTCCGCCGCCGGATCGAGCAGGCGATCGAGGCGTCTACCGCGCCGGCTCCGGGGCCGGCGTGATGGCCGGGCCGCGGATCCCGAGGATCCGCTCCCGCCACTGCCGGTCGTAGCGGTCGATCGGCATGCCGACGACGCCCTCGAACCGGGCGACCGCGTCGGCGTCGCCCGCGGTCGTCAGGTCCCGGACCTTGGCCGCCGAGAGCACGGGGCGGACGACCGAAAGGTCGAGTGCCAGGCCCCAGGCGGTCAGGTAGGCCACGGCCTGATCGCCCCCGGCGTGGCCGGCGAGGAAAGGTTCCTGGCCGCCGGTCACGATGTCGGCGACCGGGGGTACGCCTCCGATCCGCAGCAACTCCTGGAGCCGCTCAAGCCGGTCCCGGTCGAACAGGTCGAGCCGCACTTCTCCAGCCTCGATGGGGGCCGTCTCGACCACCTGGGCGATGCCCTCGTCGAGCCAGGCCGGCAACCCGGGAGCCTCGGCCACTCTGAGTCGTCGGTCGGCGTAGGCGTGCCAGGCTTCGTGGGCCAGCCAGCCGTCGAAGCCGCGTCGGGCGACGGCGATCGCGGTGTCGTTGTCACGGCGTGCCGCCGCGATCGAGGCGGCCTGCTCTTCCCGCTCCCGGGTTCGCCGCTGCCGGGCCGTCTGCACGATCGCCGCCCGCTGGGCCGCGGGCATGCGCTGCCCTTCCAGGCCGGAGGCGAGCTGGCGGATCCGCGACTCGAATACGCCGTCGAGAACCATCTGCTGCCGGGCGGCGGAGTCGAGCAGGTCATCGGCTACCCGCCGCTCAGCCAGCAAGGTCGAGAGTTCGCTGCCGGCCACCAGCAGTCGTCGTTCTGGCAGGTAGAACGCAGGGTTCTCGATCCGGACGCCCATGCGTTCCTGGATCCGCCGATACTCGGCGAGCGACCCGCACAGCCGCACCTCCAGCGGGCCTCCGGCGGCGACCGGCTGGACGAGCGACGGGAGTGCGGCGAGCACCAGTTCCAGCCGCACCACGGCCTCGCGGGTGAGGGTCGGATCGGCCGTGCTCTCCAGTGTGAAGTCGGGGCCGGCGTAACGCCACGGCTCATCCTGGTCGCCCCGGGCGAGTTGGACGATCGCGGCCCCGCCCCGCCGGCGTTCGCCTGCCCGGAAGGCATCGAGTTTGTCGGCCAGGTCGAGGTGATCCGGTTCCGGCAGCCGTTCCACGAAGCGGACGGTGTCGGCCGGAAACGGGGGCCAGCCGATCAGGTGCATCTGCCGTCCCTCCGGGCGGATCACCTGGATGAACTCGACGTCGCCGTCGTCCGGCCCCGGCGGCCCGGCGCGTCCGGCGACGACGAGACCCTCGAGCCGGCGGCCGTCACGCAGTTCGATCGCCTCGAGTTTCCACGACCGCGGCGCGAGGCCCGGCCCCGGTTCCGCCGCGAGCGACCCGGCGACCGTCGCCACGGCCACGATCAGCGAGAGGGAAGAGCGGCCCATCGGTCTGCCCGCCGGCGGGGCGGCGGCTTCAGAGGTAGGTGTTGATCACGTTCTCGAACAGTTCCTGGCGGCCGCTGGTGCAGGCCGCCGCCTCGCCCTGGGCAAGCATCGCCTTCTCGAGAGACGCGAAGGACTCCTGGCCGGCCTCGATCCGCTCGCCGAGCGGACTTTTCCAGGAGGCGTAGCGCTCCTCCAGCAGCCGCTGGATCGCGCCGTCGGCCCGCATCGCGGCGGCGATCTTCAGGCCCCGGGCGAAGGCGTCCATCCCGCCGATGTGGGCGTGGAACAGGTCGACGGGCTCGAAACTCTCGCGCCGCACCTTGGCGTCGAAGTTGATGCCCCCGGGGGCGAGCCCGCCGTACTTCAGGATCGTGTACATCACCTGGGTGGTGAGGTAGATGTTGGTCGGGAATTGGTCGGTGTCCCAGCCCACGAGCGTGTCGCCGGTGTTGGCGTCGATCGACCCCAGGAAGCCCTGCAGTCCGGCATACTCCAGCTCGTGCTGCATCTCGTGACCGGCGAGCGTGGCATGGTTGGTCTCGATGTTCATCTTGACGTGCTTCTCCAGGCCGTATGTCCGCAGGAAGTTGACGCACGTGGCCACGTCGAAGTCGTACTGGTGCTTCATCGGCTCGCGGGGCTTGGGCTCGAAGTAGAACTGCCCCGTGAAGCCGATCGCCCTGGCATGGTCGATCGCCATCTGCATGAAGGCGGCGAGGTGGTCGAGCTCCCGCTTCATGTCGGTGTTCCAGAGGCACTGGTAGCCCTCGCGGCCGCCCCAAAACACATAGCCGGCGCCGCCCAGGCGATGGGTCACCTCGAGGGCCTTCTTCACCTGAGCCGCGGCGAACGCGAACGACTCAACGTTGGGGCTCGTGGCCGCGCCGTGGACGTAGCGGCGGTTGGAGAACAGGTTGGCGGTGCCCCAGAGGAGCTTGATGCCGGTCCGGGCCTGATGCTCCGCGAGCCGGTCGGTGACGGCGTCGAGGTTGCGGTTGCTCTCGGCGAGGCTCGCGCCCTCCGGCGCCACATCGCGGTCGTGGAAGCAGTAGAAGCCCACGCCGAGTTTCTCGAGGAACTCGAAGGCCACATCCACCCTGCGGAGGGCCATCGCCAGCGAGTCGCCGTCGGTCTCCCAGGGGCGGATCATCGTGCCGGGGCCGAACGGGTCGCCGCCGGTGCCGCGGAAGGCGTGCCAGTAGGAGACGGCGAACCGGAGGTGGTCCCGCATCGGCTTGCCTTCGACGAGCGCCTCGGCGTCGTAGTGCCGGAAGGCCAGCATGTTCTTCGTCGCGGGGCCCTCGAAGCCGATCCTGCCGATTCCGACGAATGCTTCTGCCGCCTGTCCCATCGCACGCTCTCCGGGGGGTCTCGAAGTGGCCGCGGATGACACGGCCGAGGAGAGCCAGCCTATCGCGGCGGCGGCTTCGCGGCTACCGCCGATAGATCTTGAGTTCCACCGGCCCCTGCCGGCTGTAACGGACCTGCACGTCATCGAGTTTCATGATCAGCCAGGGGCTGAGCACGTTGGCGCCGTTCTTGGTAAACACGAAGTCGTCGGCCAGGTAGACGCAAGAGTGAATCGCGTTGCCCTCCAGGTCCACCATGAAAAGCACGTCGCCGTAGGCGAAGGGCGGCTCGGCGGGGTGCAGGTTCTCGAGCGTGAACGTGGTGGCCCCCGCGACGTCCGCCAATCGCGAGTCCGGCATCTGGTTGAAGAAGTTGAGGCTCGTCCAGTGGCAGTCGGGGTACCGTCCGCCGACCGCCATCGACGGGATCGGAAACGTGTAGAGCAGTTTTCGGGCCGTGCGGGGCAGCAGGTGCACGATATCGAGGTGGCGGACATCGTCGTTGGTGGCCACCGATTCCAGGAGCGGAAAAAAGTCCTTCGCGTTGGCCGGCCCCGCTGACCAGTAGTCCCGAATCCGCGCTATGTCCGTGTCGCGGTCCAGCCGGAGCCGGAGGATCATCGTCTGGGTGCGGCTCAGGGCCTTGAGCAGCATTCGGCCCTCGGCATAGCTGGAGGTCGCAGCCACCAGCAGCGGGAGGTCGCTGAAGCAGGAGGCCTCACCCACCGGATAGGCCGTTCGGGCCACGAGATCGATGAGGTGGTCGGGCAGGCCGGTCTCGGTGAGCCAGCGGCGGGCATCATTGCCCGGGATGTAGTAAGGGGAATGTTGGAACTCGTTCTCCTCCCACCGGGAAAGCACGTTGTAGATGGTGGCCCTCGCATCCGGCGGCAACGAGCGAACCGTCACGTCGCTCGGAATGACGTGGATCACATCGTCCATCACCTGCCAGCGGGATCGGTCGAGCAGTTCACTGGCCGCGGCCTCGGGCAGCCCGGGCTGATCGATCACGGTCGCCACTTCCTCGGGCGTCAGGCCTCGGAAGGTCCATGTCGTGACTGCCGACGGCAACGGAAACATGTCGAGGATCCAGTCTGGCGCGGCGATGAAGACCGGAAACGACTGAAGGATGCCCCAGGGACCCTTGGTCTCGATCGTGGCCCCGTCACCACCGGCGCCGTGCCTCGGCGGTCGGGCGACCGACTGCCCAGCCAGCATGTCACGCTGCCCAGCCACCCGCACCGGACGGTCGCCGGCGGGAGCCCTCTCGGAACGGTTCGTGCCACTGCGGGTGACGAGCACCACCGCGAACAAGCCGCCGGCCATGGCGAGCAACGGGACAAAGCGCGAAGACAGCATGGCGGTCGGAGGGCGGGAGGCGGGCGGGGAGTGCCCGAAGGCACTCCCTGTTATCTACACCGCCTGGACCGTTTCGTGGCCACGCTGTCAAAGAAGAAAGGCTTGCCCGTCCCATCCGCTTCCCGCGGTGATGGGGCTCGTGCCGGTGACGTTAGCTGCTGATCCCGCCGCGGCCGTTCCAGTTTCCGGCCAGTGGCTGCCAGCCCGCGGGTAGGCTCCAAGTGAACACCGACAGGTCGGTGGTGGTGCCGTCGAGCCGGTTGCTGAGCCGCCATGCCGAGTTCGCCGGATTGACGAATCCGATCGTGCTGCGGCCGTCGCCGTCCCAGTCTCCCGCCAGGGCGAGCCAGTTCGTGCCGGCCCAGGCGAAGGTCACCTGCTGCTCGGTCGAGCGGTCGCCGTCGGTCCGGTTGTTGAGGTACAGCCTCTTCTCGATCGGGTCGTACACGGCGATGCCGTCGATCCCGTCGCCGTCCCAGTCGCCCGCCAGCGGCCGGACATACGTGGGCACAGCGCCGACCGCGAAGGTGGCGGCCGTGGTCCAGCCGCTCGCGGTGTTGTTGATGTACCACCGGCCCAGGCTCGGGGCGAACAGCGACACGGTGTCGATCCCGTCGCCGTCGAAATCGCCCGCCACGGGGACCGCGTCGGTCGGCACGTCGGCCGGAGCCGAGAACGCGATTACCTGCGCGGCGGCGTTGTCGGCGTAAAGACGGAACCGTCGGGTCGCGGAGTTGTAGGCCCCGAGCGAGTCACGGCGGACGTTGTTGCCGTCCGGCCCGTTCCAGTCACCGGCCACCCAGCGCCATGCCCCTGCCAACCGCGGCAGCGGTGCCTGCACCACGCCGGTGTTCGACCCGATGTTGCGGTTGTTGAGTTCGCCCCGACTGTCGGCCGGTGAGAACCGGCCGATCGTGTCGGCGCCCTCGGCGTACCGTTCGAGCGGGTTGCCGGGCGTCAGGTCGCGACCCGCCAGGCCGGGGAAGTCGGCCGCGTACCGCTGGGCCCGGAACGTGAAGTTCTGGTAGGTGCCCGGAATCCCGATCTGAGCGATCTGGGGCCGTTGCCCCTGGTAGAGCACGTTGGCCGCACTCGGGCCGATCACCGGGTTGATGTATTCCCAGACGATCCTGCCGGCTGGAGTGACCTCGAAGAATCGGCCCTCCGTACCCTCGTTGATCAGCGTGTTGCCGTTGGGCAGCCGCTGCTTGCCCGAGATGATCCGGGCGTCGAAACTGGACCGCGGCGTCGCCACGTACCGCCAGTTCGGCGCGGACGGGCCGAAAGCCCGCCCCGGCTTGGCGTAGCCGGCCTCGGCGAAGCCGGGGTTGAACAGGCCGGTCGTATCCACGCCGTCCCCGTTCCAGTCGCCGGTGACGGGCCGCCACGACGGGGCCGCGAAGGCGGTGGTGACGGTGAAGACCCTGGACGTCGAGCCGTTGACCCGGTTGTTCAGATACCAGGTCCGCGCCACGGGGTCGTAGAGGCCGGTGGTGGCACGGCCGTCGCCGTCCCAGTCTCCCGCCAGCGGCTGCCACCGCGGCGGCAGCAGGTAGGGCAGGTTCGGCCGGAACACGATCAGCCCCTGGCGGGGCAACAGCCAGCGGTCCACTCCGGCATTCAGCCGGAACACGTTGTCGAGCGGGTTGTAGACGCCGACGTTGTCGGTGCCGTCGGCGTTCCAGTCACCCACGATCGGCCGGACATTTGTCGGCAGGCGGCGGCCGTTCGGCAGGGTGGCCGTGTACTCCACGAGCCCCGACGCCGAGTCGGTCGCGAAGGAGCCGGCGGCGTTGCTCAGCCGGAAGCGACCGGAGGCCGGATCGTAGAAGCCGACGGTGGTGATGCCGTCGCCGTCCCAGTCACCGGCCAGCGGCACCCAGCCGGCTGCGGCGACGCCCGAAGCGTCGATCGTGGCAGGGACCGTGTCGTTGGCCGAGTCGTAGAGC
>CAMCPF010000172.1 GCA_945876515.1 Candidatus Kuenenia stuttgartensis | reverse complement strand
CCGACCGCTGCCGTGGGCAAGCGTGCGGGCCAACCGTCGCGCCTGGCTGCGGCGGAGTTGTCGGCTGGGCAGGCGGGAGAAAACCGAGCGAAGGAAGTCGCGTGCGTCCATGGGTCACCTCGTGAGTGGTTGTGGGTGCCTTGCTCTCTGCACCACTACCGCTGCCGTACGAGGCATGCGAGCGTTGGGTCGATGCATGTCTCCGACCGGGCTCGGATTTCACGCCCGCTTCACGGGGCGTTCATGGACGGTTCATGAACGGGCCGGTGCGGCCGCTTCAAGCCAGCGGCGGAAACCGCAGGACGAACGTGGCGCCACCTCCGGGGGTGGACTCATATTCGAGGTCTCCCCCGTGGCTTCGCATGATCAGCCGCGAGAGCGCGAGCCCAACGCCATGGCCGCCGCCCGGCTTGCCCGTGTGGAACCGCTCAAACAGGTGTGGGATCTCGGTGGCGGCGACTCCCTGCCCGTGGTCGATCACCGCCAACCGGCAGCCCGCGGCCCCCGCGACCAGCTCGACTTCGATGCTCACCCCGGCAGGGCTGTGCTCCACCGCGTTGCCCAGCAGATTCACGAGCACCTCCTCGAGCAACGCCGGATCGCCCTTGACGACGGCGCCGGCGGGCGGCGGCTCGATCGTGAGGCTCCGCGGGCCGGCGCGCGATGCGACCCGCTCGATGGCGTCGGCCACGACCGGCTCGAGATCGATCGGCCGCAGCCGCGCCGGGTCGAGCGCCGCGGAGCGGGAGTAGGCCAGCAACACTTCGCACAGCGCTTCGATTCGCCGGGCCAGGCCGCCGATGCGGGTGAGCGCCTGGCCGCGGTCGGCTGCCGCCGCGTCGGCGTCCGCCTCCAGCAGGATCGCATGCACCGGGTTCAGGAGCTGATGGGCCACATCGGCGTTGAACCGCGACTGCGAGGCGCGGATCGCCTCGAGCCGGTCGAGCATTTCGTTGATGGTGCCGGCCAGTTCCTGAAACTCTTCGTCGGCGCGGGTCGGGTCGATCCGCTCCTCGAAGTGGCCGCTCCGGATTCTGCGGGCCGTCGCCGCGATGCCTGCGAGCGGCTTCAACAGCCTCGAGATCAGGAGCCAGGCCGCCCCGAGCACGAGCGGCACCCACACCAGAAAGCTCCAGACCTCGAAGCGGGCGATCGTGCGGGCGCCTGCCTCGAGGGCCGTGCGATCGACGCCGACCAGGATCACGCTATCGCGGCTACCGCGGGCGGCGGCCAGCCGATACCTGCCGTCGGCCGAGGTCCAGAGCGTGTCGCAGCGGTCGCTCCAGCGTGGATCCTGCACCAGGCCAGCGGGCCACGCCACGCCGTCAACCAGGGTCCCGTCACGTCCCCAGATCCCGGCGAACCAGGGGAGTTGCCCGGGATCGATCCGCGGCCTGCGGATCCAGTCCCACACGCTCGCCGGATCGATTGGCTCGCGGTCCCCGGTCGGGCTCTTCAAGAACCGACCATCGGCCTCGGGGTCGAGTTGCTCAACAAGCGGTGTCTCCCGCTCGAACCGCTCCAGCACACGCACCATGCCCAGCCGCGACCAGAGCAGCTCGTCGAGGTCGCGGTCGAGCGTGGCCACCGTCGCCTGGTAGTAGGCAAGCCGGATGATCACGGCCCCCAGCACGAACAGCAGCCCGAACCACAGGGCGAATCGCCGGCGAAGCGACGGCGACCGCGGCAAGGTCGCGCTAGCAGCCATCGATGATGAAGCCCTGGCCGCGGCGGGTGGTGATCAGGTCGTGCCCCAGCTTCTTCCGCAGCCGCAGCACGATCACGTCGATCACGTTGCTGACGGTATCGGCCGGGGGGTTCTCGCCCGGATGGAGCAGGGCTTCGAGCATCGCCCGGGTCACGAGCCGGCCGCGATTGCGAACCAGGCAGCCGAGCACCGCGAACTCCTGGGCGGTCAGCGGCACCCGCACGCCGGCGTGGGTGGCGGTGTGCGCGGGGAAGTCCACCACCACCTCGCCCACCGTCACGGTGTCGGGCGACTCACCCTCGCTCCGTCGGAGGACGGCTCGGATCCGGGCGGCGAGCTCCCGCACCGTGAACGGCTTGACGAGGTAATCGTCGGCTCCCATGTCGAGGGCCGCGACGCGATCGTCCTCTTCCCGCTTGGCGGAAATCACGATCAGGGGAACCCGGCTCGTCCGCCGGAGCCGTTGCAGCACCTGCTCCCCTTCGAGGCCGGGCAGCCGAAGATCGAGCAGCACCACATCGGGGCGGCCCTGAACGGCGGCCTCCAGCCCAGCCACGCCGTCCCCGGCCTCGAGCACCTCCCAGCCGAGCTCCCGCAACCCCTCGGCAACGGCCCGTCGAGCGGCCTCCTCGTCGTCGATGACGAGCACCCGCGACGGCTGGCTGACGTGAGGCTCCGGGGTTCCGCGAGTGCCCATAGGAGCCTCACTATAGAGGCCTCGCCAAGGGGCCCCGGGCGGGGGTCACCAGGCTCACGAAAGAAAAACACAACTTGGTATCTTGACACGACTAGATGTCGCGTTTATGATGGGGCCATGGAAGCGGAAACCGATATTTTCACGCTGCAAGAGCTGGCTGACGCCACGGGCGTGGAGCCGCGGACGATCCGCAGCTATGTCGAGAAAGGCCTTGTACCAGGGCCTGATTCCCTCGGGCGAGGGGCAAAGTATCCGCGGGAGTCGCTCGACCGCCTCAAGGTGCTCCAGCTCCTCCGCGACGCCAATCGTGGCCTCACCCTCGACCAGATCCGTCTGCTGCTCAAGCGGCTCGGACCCTCGGAACTTCGCGGCCTGGCCGATGGCCGAATCCGAATCGCCGCCGTCCTCGACACCGACGCCCTCGCCGGGGAACTCCCGAGCCGTTCGGCTGCAGCCGAGTATCTCCGCACACTCCGCACCCAGGCGCCCGCCCACCAGGCGGTGCACATGCACACCTCAGGGTCCTGGGAAGACAGCCTCCCCGTCCTCGAGGAGGCGGCTCGGGCGCTCGCGCGGCTCGCCGGGCTCAGTTCGGCTTCCCGCGGCGTCCGCGGTGAGCCCTGGTATCGCCTCCCGCTCACCCCCGACATCGAGCTCTCCGTCCGTGGCAACTTCGCCCCGGAGGAGCTCGCCCAGCTCCATCGCATCGGTGACGCCCTCCGGTTGCTACTTACGAAAGGACCCCGCGCATGATCGCCTCCCCATCGCCCCAGGCCGCCAGCCCCGAGTTCCGCGTGGAGCTCGACCGCAGTCTCGTCAACGTCGAAGGCCGCTCCGTCCGCCACCTCGTGCTCACCGTGCGCGCACCCGAGCCTCCGCCGACGGACCGGCCCCGCGACCCACTCAACCTCGGCCTCGTGATCGATGCCTCCGGCTCGATGGCGGGCAGACCGCTCGACGCGGCCAAGGCGGCCACGCTGGCCCTGCTCGATCGCCTCGCCGACGACAACCACCTGTCAATCGTCTCCTTCGCCAGCGACGTGATCACGCACGCCCAGGCCGTGCAGCTCGACGCGGCCGGACGAAGCCGGGTGGCCGCCGCCGTGCGGCCGCTGGTGCCCCGGGACAACACGGCCCTGTTCGACGGCTGGGTCGGCGGCTGCCAGGCGGTGGCCACGCGGCAGGCCGCCGGCGACGTGACCGAGCGGAACCACGTGCTCCTGCTCTCCGACGGGCACGCCAATCAGGGCGAATGCCGGCCGGAGCGGCTGGCTCACCACGCCGCCGAACTGCGGAAGCGGGGCGTCCTCACCTCGACCGTCGGGATCGGCCGCAGCTATTCGCCGATCCAACTCCAGGCGATCGCCGAGGCGGGCGGCGGGCGGATGCACGACGCGGAGGAGCCCCACGAGATCGCCGAGATCATGCTGGCGGAGCTCAACGACACGCTGGCCACCACCGTCGAGAGCCTGGAGTTCACGCTCCGGCTGCCGCGGGGCGTGGAGCCGGAGATCTACGGCACGACGCCTCTGACCCGCGACGCCGAGGGCTGCGACATCCTGGCGGGGTCACTCCTCGGCAACGCGACGCGGCGGATCGTCGTCAAGCTCACGTTTCCGGGCGGCCAGATGGGTGAAACGCTGCCGATCGGCGTCACCGCCCGCTGGAAGACACCCTGCGACGGTCGGGAGCAAACCGCGGAGTTGGCCACTGTCACGCCGCGGTTCGACACGGCCGCGGCCTGCCTGGCACAGCCCCGCTGTCGTGAGCTCGCGAAGATCGTGGCCGAGCAGTGGCAGGCTCACATCTACCATCGGGCCATGCAGCTGAACCAGGACGGCCAACGCGAGGCAGCCTTGGCGTTCGCGACGCGGGAGGGCCGCTATTACGACCGCTACTGCTTTGACCTGCCGGAGATGCAAGCCGCTGTTTCGAGCATCCATGCGTTCAGCCCGACGGTGATCCACGCCTACGACCCGGTCACGGCCAAGGAAGTTTTCCTCCGGTCCCACAAGACCAGTCGGGGCGAGGCAGACCGGCGGAGCAGCAAGCGGGCGGAGATCGAGGAACTGATCCGCCAGGCGGCGGGCCGATACCGGCAGTCATGACACCTGCCGGCAGTGCCGCCCGCCGTCACTTTGGCGCGGCCACCTTCCAGAGGGCGGCCTCACTGCGGAGGTAAAGGCTGCCGTCGGCCACGGCCGGGGTGGCGGTGAACGTACCGGGCAGCTCGTTCTCCGCCACGATCTCGGGCTTGTCGTCGACGGCGACCAGAAACGCCTTGCCCTCCGTGTTGATCGCGACGAGCGTCTCACCGACCACGATCGGGCTGGCCCAGAACGTGCCGGCGAGCCGCACCTGCCCGCGGATGCCGCCGTCGCCCGTGTCGCCCACGACGAGCACGCCGCCGCGGTTGAGGCAGGCGATCGAGCCATTCCAGGCGACGGGGCTGGCGATGCCGGGGGAAAGCTTGGCCGCCCGCCAGGCCGGCTCGCGGCCCCCGAGCGTCACCGCCGCGATGCCGGCCGACGGAACGAAGAGCATGCCCTCCGCGGCGACCGTGGTGGCGATGCCGGAGCAGTCGCCCTCCCACCGCCAGGCCTCGCCGCCGTCGGCAAGCCGCCGCAGCTCCAGCCCGCGGCCATTCTGCAGCAGCACGGCCGGTCCCGCGTCGCCGGCCACCGCGAGCGGGCTCGCCCAGCCCGCGATCCGGTCGCGGGGCACACTCCAGCGGTCGACCCCCGTCGCCAGATCGATCGCCGCAGCGAAGGCGTCGCCCTGGCAGTCGATCTGCACCACCACCGCATCGCCCACGATGCGCGGGCTCGAGCCCATCCCCACGTCGTTACCGCTCTTGGGGTGCTCGACGGCCAGGTTCCGCTGCCACAGTAGCCGGCCCTGGAGATCAAGGCAGAACAGGTCACATGATGAATAGAGCGCCACGATCCGCTTGCCGTCGCTGGCCGGCGTGCCGGCGGCCACGGCGCTGGTGGGATGGCAGAGCGTGCGGCCGGTGGCCCAGAAGACCCGCTCCCAGCGCAGCTTGCCGGTCGCCTTGTCGAGGGCGATCACGTGCAGCCGATCCTGCCTGGCCCCGCTCGAGGCCGTCGTCACCACGAGGTCGCCGACCACGATCGGGCTCGACGTGGCGCGGCCCGGCAGGTCGGCCTTCCAGGCGATTCCCTCCGTCGCGGACCAGGTGCTGCGGATCGCCTCGCCCGCAGCCACACCCCGGCCGCCGGGCCCGCGAAACTCGGGCCAGTCTTCGGCCCGCGGCCCGCTCAGCCCTGCAACCATCACCACCACGGCCGCAGTGGCCGACAGGGTTCGCATCATTTCGGCTCCTCCGGCGGCTGCGTGGCCAACGGCCTGCCCAGTGGATCGGTGATCCGCAGCTGAAACTTCCACTCACCGGCCCAGGGCTCGGTCTGCTCGTTCTGACAACACTTCACGAGCACGGTGTTCGCCCCCTGGCGAAACTCGGCGGCCGCGACGTATTGATCGATCGCCTCGGAGGCGTGATAGATCTCGTGGGCCATCACCTTCCGGCCGTTGACCCAGACGGCGACGGCACACGGGCTGCCGATCCGCACCTCGGCCTGTCCGGCGGCGGGCAGCTCCACCTCCGCAAGGGCATAGGCGAGCACGCCCTTCTTCGTGGCCACGGCGACATTCAAGTCGATCTCGCCGTGCTTGTGGCTCGAGGCGACCGGCTTCCAGTCGGCCGCGGCCATACCGGGGGCCGCCTCGCCCTCCTCCGGCGGATAGGCCTGGTCAAAGCCGACGCCCCCGGCATTGTCGTATTCGCCGCTCACCTTCCAGCGGCGGACGAAGCCGAGCACCTCGGCCACGTCGGTCGGCTCGCCATGCTCCGTGAGCCAGGTGGCGATCGCCTCGACCTGATCCACGTCGCGGGCGGCACCGATCGCCCGGCGATGGGCCGCGAGTTGGGCCGCCGCATCGCCCGCAGCCGCATCGGCCAGGACCTTGGCCACCGCCGCCCGCCTGAGGTCCAGCGCCTCCTCGTCGAGCATCCCGGCGAGCAGCCCCGCCGCCCGGGCCGGATCGCGGGCCTCGAGCCAGCCGAAGGCGAGGCTCCGGCCGCGCGGGGGCAGCTCCTTATTAGCCACGAAGCCGGCGAGCGTGTCGACGCCGAGCGAGTCACCGAGCCGCTCGGCCGCCCGGTCGAGTCCGCTCCGCAGCCAGTTGGCGCCGGCGGGCGTGGCACGCCCGA
>CAMCPF010000171.1 GCA_945876515.1 Candidatus Kuenenia stuttgartensis | reverse complement strand
CAAGCTCGACGGGCTCGAGATCGTCACGCTCGACGAGGCTGACCGGATGCTCGACATCGGCTTCCGCCCCGACATCGAGAAAATCCTCCGCCGCTGCCCCGATAGCCGGCAGACCCTCCTGCTCTCGGCCACGGTGCCGCCGCCGGTGCAGAAGCTCGCCACCCGCTACATGCGGGATCCTGAGATCATGGACTTCTCCACCAACGAACTGGCGGTGGAGACGATCGAGCAACGCTACTTCACGGTCGATCCGACCCGGAAGTTCGACCTGCTCGAGAAGCTCCTGGAGCGGGAGCAGCCCCGGCAGGCGATCGTGTTCTGCCGCACCATGCGGGGCACCGACAAGGTGTTCGAGAAACTGGCCCGCCGCCGGGCCCGGCGAGGGGCGGCCGAGGAAGTGGCCTGCATCCACGGCGACCTGGCCCAGAACGTCCGCGACCGGGTGATGCGGCAGTTTCGCGACGGCTCCGTGAAGATTCTCGTCGCCACCGACGTGGTGGGCCGTGGGATCGACGTCTCGAGCGTGTCGCACATCGTCAACTACGACATCCCAGAGTTCTGCGACGACTACGTCCACCGCGTGGGCCGGACGGGCCGGATGGGCCGCGAGGGCATCGCCTTCAGCTTCGTCAGCCCCGAGGAAGGGCCTCAACTCACCCGGATCGAGATCCGGATCGAGCGGCTGCTGCAGCGGGACGAGATCGCGGGCTTCGAAGCCTTCGATCGCCGGGCCGCGCCGGCGCCCGTCGAACAGGTGCCGACGGGCGGGTTCGATCGGGCGGCGGCCGCGAAGGCTGCTGCCGAGCCGGCCGAGGCCGAGCCACCGAAGCCTCCTGCCAAGACGCTCCTCGGCAAGGGCCGCGGGCCCAAGCGGCACCGGCGGGCGCTCTGACGCCGCGAATCTGCGGCCACGAACCATCCGCGAGCGGCACCATGGACGGACGCGAGGCCCGGGCGGTGCGGCAGCGGCTCGAAAGCCTGGCGCGGGCCGGCGTGCGGCAGTTGCCACGGGCTCGGCTTGCGCCGCCGCCGGCAGCGTCCTTGTCGGCTCCACCGTCGGCGCCATCTGTCGTCAGCCAGGCTGGTGCTCCTGCCGGAGCAGCCGACGTCGCGGCGCGGCAGGCCTCCCTCGAGATCCTGCGTGGCGAGGTGGCGGCCTGCACGCGGTGCGCCGAACTCGCCACGGGCCGCACGCAGACGGTCTTCGGTGCGGGCCGGCCCGACGCCCGGCTGGTGTTCTTCGGCGAGGCCCCGGGGGCCGACGAGGATGCCAGCGGCGTGCCCTTCGTGGGGCGGGCCGGACAGCTGCTGACCAAGATCATCGAGGCCTGCACGCTTTCGCGCGACGATGTCTACATCCTGAACGTGCTCAAGTGCCGCCCGCCAGGCAACCGCGCGCCGTTGCCCGACGAAGTGGCCAATTGTCGTCCCTTCTTCGAGCGGCAGCTCGAAATCATCCGCCCGGACTTCATCTGCTGCCTGGGCGCCTCGGCGGCCCAGGCCCTTCTGCAGACCGAAGAGGCGATCGGCCGGCTGCGGGGTCGCTGGTTCACGTATGGCACGGCCCAGGTGATCTGTACGTACCACCCCTCCTACCTCCTGCGAAACCCGGCGGCCAAGCGGGACGTCTGGGAAGACATGAAACTCCTGATGGCCCGAATGGGCCTCGAGGCTTAGGTGGGGCCGGTTTTGCTGAAGAAGCCGGTCCTGCCGGTCCGATCACCTAAACGGGTGTTTGGGGTGGGGAGCAGCCGCTGAGTGCGTTCGGAGCTGCCGCGGGACCGGTCGGGGGGCCGGCCCCGCGGCAGCCCGGGCCCTGGAGATGCCATCGATGGCCCGATCCTGTTCGTTGGTCGCCGGCCGGACGCTGCTGGCGCTCGCCTGCTGTGCCGCAGTCCTGGCCGGGTGCACGATGTGCCCCGACCCCTATGACTACTCCGGCCCCGTGCCCAACGGCTCGGCGCCGCATAACGACTTCCGGGCCCGGAGCAACGGAATCGCGCCGATCGACGCGGCGCCGCGGCCGTGGCCGCCGATCGTGAAGCGGGACGCCAACCCCGAGAGCCCCATCGTCGCTGCCGCCGACGGCCCTGCCGGCGGCGATGCAGATCAACCAGTGGTCGCCGCGGGCGCCGTCGAGGGCGAGCCCGCCCTCCGGCGGTAGGCTCAGGCCTGCTTGACGAGGCCCGGCTCGGGAATCCAGCCGTCGGGCACGATCGCCCCGCGGGGCACCACCGCCACCCCGTCCCGCACCATGAACCGCGGGCAGTCGGCGGTGTCGGTCCAGCGGTGCTCGTTGACGATCCGAGCCCGCCGGCCGATGTGGACGTTCTTGTCGATGATCGCCCCCTCGATGATCGTGCCTTCCCCGATCCCAAGGGGGGGGTCGCCGCGGGCGGCATCGGTGGCCAGGTCGGCGGGCGTCTCGTAGAAGTCGCTCCCCAGGACCACCGAGTTGCGGATCACCACGTTCCTGCCGATCCGGCAGCGGAGGCCGATCACGCTGTTCTCGATCACGGCGCCTTCCTCGATCAGGCAGCCGTCGGAGACGAGGCTCTCCCGCACGCTCGCCCCCTCGAGCCGCGAGGGGGGCAGGAAGCGGGCCCGGGAGTAGATGGGCGCCTCGGCCGCCGCCAGCTCGAAGGGCACGGCGTGCCGGGCCAGGTCGAGGTTGCACTGGTAGTACGACCGGATCGTGCCGATGTCCTCCCAGTAGCCGTCGAAGGCGTGGAGTTGCACCTTCTTCGCCCGGATCGACGCCGGAAACACCTCGCGGCCGAAGTCGCGGTAGTCGGTCTTGGTGAGCAGTTCGAGCAGGCAATCCCGATCGAACAGGTAGATGCCCATGCTCGCCATCAGGCTGCGACCGGCCGCGGGGATGCCACGGGCCTCGATCCAGGCCGGATCGGTGCGGAAGTCGGCGAGCTCCGCCGAGGTCTGCGGCTTCTCCAGGAAGCCGTGCACGCGGCCGGCGTCGTCGAGCCGCATGATGCCCAGGGCCGAGGCCGCCTCGTCGGGGACCGGAATGCCGGCGATCGTCACGTCGGCGTTCGTCCCCATGTGGGTGGCCAGCATGTCGGCGTAGTTCATCCGGTAGAGCTGGTCGCCCGAGAGGATCAAGACGTGCTTGATGTCGGGCTGCTGCAGGTAGCGGAGGTTCTGGCGGACGGCGTCGGCCGTGCCCTGATACCAGCCCACGTCGGCGTCGAGCGTCTGCTGGGCGGCGAGGATCTCGACGAAGCCGCCGCTGAAGGCGTCGAACGTGTAGGTGCGGCGGATGTGGCGGTGGAGGCTGACGGAGTTGAACTGCGTCAGGACGTAGATCCGCTGCACCCCCGAGTTGATGCAGTTGGAGAGCGGCACATCGATGATCCGGTATTTGCCCGCCAGCGGCACGGCCGGCTTGGAGCGGTCGCGGGTGAGGGGGTAGAGGCGGGTACCCCGGCCACCGCCGAGGACGAGGGCGAGGACGCGACGGACGCTCATGGCTGGCTTCCCTGGTTGGCGAGCACGAAGTTGACCATCCGGCCGGGCACGGCGACTACCTTGGCGATCGTGCGGCCGGCGAGCTGTTCGGCGATTTTGGGATCGGCGGTGGCGGCGGTCTCGAGCGCCGCGGCATCGGCCCCGGCCGGGACCACGATCCGGCCACGCAACTTGCCCTGGATCTGCACCGGGATCTCCACGGTGTCGTCCACGAGCCACTTGGGCTCGACCGCCGGCCAGGGGGCGAGTGAGACCGGGGCGGGTCGGCCGAGGATCTCCCAGAGTTCCTCGGCCAGGTGCGGTGCGAAGGGGGCCAGCACCGTCACAAACGGCTCGAGCAGCCCCCGCGGCCGCCGCTCGAGCGGCGTGCAGAAGTTGACGAACTCCATCATTCGGGCGATGGCGGTGTTGAAGGAGAGCGCCGGGATGTCCTTGGTCACCTTGTCGATCATCCGGTGGAGCTCGCGGAGCTGGGCGTCGGTGGGCGGGTCGGCGCAGACCTGCGGGGCGAGCGCCAGTTCGTCGGCCCGTTCGTCCACCACCAGCCGCCAGGCCCGTTCGAGGAAGGTGCGAACGCCCCCCACGCCCGCCGTGCTCCAGGGCTTGGTCGCCTCGAGCGGCCCCATGAACATCTCGTACAGCCGGAGCGAATCGGCGCCGAAGTCGGTCACGATCTGGTCGGGGTTGACCACGTTGCCCCGGCTCTTCGACATCTTGTAGGCCCGGCTCTCGACCCGAATCTTGGGCAGGTCGCGGAGGACGAAGTGCTCCCCCTGCTTCTCGACCTGCTCGGCCGGAAGCCGGACGGGCGTGTCGGCCTCGCCCCGCCTGTCGGCCGAGACCCAGCCACCGCCAGCCGCCCGGTAGCCGGTGAACTCCATCTCACCCAGGATCATCCCCTGGTTGACGAGCCGGCCGAAGGGCTCGCGGTGGGAGACGTGACCCCGGTCGAAGAGCACCTTGTGCCAGAACCGTGAATACAGCAGGTGAAGCACCGCGTGCTCGGCCCCGCCCACGTAGAGGTCGACCGGCATCCAGGCCCGCTCCACCGCGGGGTCGATGAAACGCTCGGCGTTGTGGGGGTCCAAGAACCGCAGGTAGTACCAGCACGAGCCGGCCCACTGCGGCATGGTGTTGGTCTCGCGGCGATACCGTCGGCCGTCCCGCTCCACGAACAACCAGTCGTGGCCGGCCCGCGAGAGCGGTGGGTCGGGCGTGTCACCGGGCTTGAAGTCGGCCAGCGGCGGCAGGGGCACCGGCAGTTCGGCCTCGGCAACGCCGCAGACCACGCCCGTGGGGCGGCCCTCGGCGTCGAGTTCGTGGAGGATCGGGAAGGGCTCGCCCCAGAACCGCTGCCGGCTGAAGAGCCAGTCGCGGAGTTTGTAGTTGACCGCTGCCCGCCCGAGACCCGCGGCGGCGAGGTCGGCCGCCACCTGGGCGATGAACGACTGCGTGGCCAGGCCCGTGTAGGGGCCGGAGTTGACCGCGCGGCCGTGGCCGGTGAAGAGCGATCCCCCTGGAGCAGGGCCATCCTCGGGCTCGATCACCGTCACGATCTCGAGCCCGAAGGTCCGGGCGAACTCGAAGTCACGGTCGTCGTGGGCCGGCACCGACATGATCGCCCCGGTGCCGTAGCTGGCCAGCACGTAGTCGGCCACCCAGACCGGCACTGGCTGTCCCGTGAGCGGGTGGACGACATGCGAGCCGGTGAACACACCGGTCTTCTCGCGGGCCAGATCGGTGCGGTCGAGGTCGCTCTTGCGGGCGGCGGCGTCGCGGTAGGCGGCGATTTCGTCCCGCTGGCCGGTGGCGGTGAGCCGGTCCACGAGCGGATGCTCCGGCGCCACGACCATGCAGGTGACGCCGTAGAGCGTGTCGGCCCGCGTGGTGTAGATCCGCAGCACGTCTTCGCCCGGGGTCTCGGGGAAGCCGGCGGTTGCCCGCGCGGCCTTCCAGGCCTCGAAGGCGGCGGCTGCGTCACCGCCGGCAGGCGGCACGAAGAAGTCCACCTCGGCGCCCGTGCTACGGCCGATCCAGTCCCGCTGCAGCTTTTTGATGCTCTCGGGCCAGGCGAGGTCGTCGAGTTCGCGTTCGAGGCGGTCGGCGTAGGCGGTGATCCGCAGCATCCACTGCCGCAGTGGAATCCGCACCACCGGATGGCCGCCCCGCTCACTTACACCGCCGATCACCTCCTCGTTGGCGAGCACGGTGCCGAGGGCGGGGCACCAGTTGACCGGGGCCTCCGACTGGTAGGCCAGCCGGTGCGCGTCGCGATACTTCGCCACGGCCGCCTCGCCGGCGGCCGCGACGGCGGCGGGAATCGGGAGGTCTGTGATGGGCCGGCCCCGCTGCACATCCGGATCGAACCAGGTGTCGTGGAGCACCAGAAAGATCCACTGCGTCCAGCGGACGTAGGCGGGATCGGTGGTGGCGATCTCGCGGCCCCAGTCGTAGCTGAAGCCGAGCATCTTCAGTTGCCGGCGGAAGGTGGCAATGTTGCGGGCGGTGCTTTCGGCCGGGGGTGTCCCGGTGCGGATCGCATACTCCTCGGCGGGCAGGCCGAAGGCGTCGAAGCCCATCGGGTGCATGACGCATGTGCCCCGCATCCGCTCGAACCGGCTCACGATGTCGGTGGCGGTGTAGCCCTCCGGGTGGCCGACGTGGAGGCCGTCGCCGCTCGGATAGGGAAACATGTCGAGCACGTAGGCCTTGCGGCCGCCGGCCGGGGGCAGCCGGGGCGTGGCGAAGGTGTCGTGCGCCTCCCACCAAGCCTGCCACTTCGGCTCGATCCGCGCGGGCTGGTAGCGGGGCATCCGACGGATCCGGGGGAGGGCGTGCGGGGAAAGGGAACGAGCCGGGCGGCCGGGAGGTTCGCCTGTTCAGTTCGAGAGCCTGCGATTCTAATAATCGAGGCAAAACGGGCAACGGAAGCCCCGTCTCGCGGCCCCCGGAGAGTCCTTGCTCGATGCCCAGCCAGTCCGCTGCACAACCCGTCGCCGCGAGCGATACCGCCGCGGCCTTCGTGCTCCAGCGCCGCATGCTGCGGGCCTGCCGGGCCGCGGCCGGCCGGCTCAAGATGGCCGACTCGCTCGGCACCAAGCTCACCGGCCGCGAACTCCTGACGCGGATCCTCGTGGCCAAGCGGGTGCTCGACCGGGTGCTCGGGCC
>CAMCPF010000170.1 GCA_945876515.1 Candidatus Kuenenia stuttgartensis | reverse complement strand
GAGTCAAGCTTCCAGGCGTGGGGCGGCTGCGGTCCGGCATGGCGGTGAAAGAGGCCTCCCTCGACGAGATGCCAGAGGTGGTCGATGACGCAGGCCGACACGAAGGCGTCGCCCTCGTCGTTGAAGGCGATGCCCCAAGGGTTGCTCGTGCCGCGGCAAACCACCTCGAACTGCCGGGTCCGCGGATGGATGCGAAACAGACAGCAATCGAACTTCCAGCCGGGGTGGTCAGGCCGATGGTTGGGATTGCCTGCCGCGTAGTGCACGTGGCTGCCGTTGAACACACCGTTGAGCCCGTACAGCCATCCGTCAGGGCCCCAGGTGAGCGAGTTGGGCAGTTCGTGGGTGTCGAGTCGTCCGAAGCCCGTGACCACGACTTCCCAGCGGTCGGCAGCGCCGTCGCCGTCGGTGTCTTGCACGAACAGAAGGTCCGGGGCGGCAGCGATCCAGACGCCGCCGTGCCCCACGGCAATGCCCGAGGGAATGTTGAGGCCGTCGAGAAACGTCGTGAACTGGTCGGCCCGGCCGTCGCCGTCGCTGTCGGTCAGCACCCGGATCCGATCCCGACCCGGGCCGGGATCGCGTCGCGGGTATTCGAGCGACTCAGCCACCCAGACTCGGCCCCGCTCGTCGAAGGTCATCGCGACCGGATTAACGAGATCGGGCTCGGCTGCGAAGAGCTCCACGGCGAATCGCGGGGGCACGGTCATCCGACGGATGGCCTCGGCGGGTTCCAACGGCTCTCCGGGCGGCCCTGACTGACGGCGGGGCACGAAGGAGGCAGCCGGCTCCGCCGCCGTGGTGCTTCCGGCTAGCACGATGCCGGCCACGAGGGCCATGCTGGCTGACGCAACGAGGATCGGCGGCATGACGCTCTGAAACGCGAAGGAATCCGGTGGCCCGAAGGCGGGTGGCCCGGAGGTGCGGCCAGGGGCCGCGGATGCGAAGTGGCCTCGATGGTAGCCGCTTCCGCACGGGGGCGGTTTCGACCGGTCGTGCCGGCCGCCACTTGTGGAAAGCCGCGGCAGACGGCAAACTTCGTGCGATTTTTCACGAAGTCGGCTTCCGCCCGGGAAATCCGCGGGTGGGGGTCGGTTCGGCGACGGCGTGGTGACGGGCAATGGTCGAGTTTCTCACGAACACGGTCGGGCTCTCCGGGCTGCTGGCCTGGACCATCGCGGCGATCGTGTCGGCCGTGCTCGTGCTCAACGTGATCGCAGGCGGCGCGCTCGCCTTCATCTGGGCCGAGCGGAAGGTCTCGGCTCGGATCCAGGACCGACTCGGGCCCACCCGCACCGGCGGCCGTTTCGGCTGGCTCCAATCGGTGGCCGACGGCATCAAGCTCTTGGCCAAGGAAGACCTGATGCCCGAGGGGGCCGACGGTCTGCTCTTCCGGCTGGCTCCCTACGTCAGTTTCTGTGCCTCCTTCTGCGCCTTCATCGCCCTGCCCTTCGCCTTCGACGTGGTGGGCCAGCGGCTGAACGTGGCCGTGTTCTTCGTGGTCGCCGTCCTGGGCCTCGAGGTGTTCGGCGTGATCCTGGCGGGCTACGCCTCGGCCTCGAAGTGGTCCCTGTTCGGGGCGATGCGCGAGGCCGCCCAGGTGGTCAGCTACGAGGTGCCGCTGGGAATGTGCGTGGTCGTGCCCGTGATGCTCGCCGGGAGCATGGACATGGTCACGATCGCCGAGAAGCAGGCCGGCTGGTTCTGGAACTGGTATCTGTTCCACGATCCGTTCACGTTTGTGGTGTTCTGGGTCTACGTCACCTGCGCCGTGGCCAGCGTGAACCGCGCCCCCTTCGACCTGGCCGAGGCGGAGAGCGAGCTCGTGGCCGGCTTCCACACGGAGTATTCCGGGCTCCGCTGGAGCTACTTCTTCATGGCCGAATACGGCTCGATGTTCCTGGTCAGTGCCATGGCCGCCGTCTTGTTTTTGGGCGGCTGGAACGGCCCAATCCCCCTGGCCACGCTGCTCGGCCTCTCCGAGGGCACAGGCGACACGGCGCCCTATGCCGTGCGGCTGTTGGGCCTCGTGAACCTGGTGGGCAAGGCCTCGCTGGGCGTGATCATCATGATGTGGATCCGCTGGACGCTGCCGCGGCTGCGGATCGACCAGGTGATGACCACCTGCCTCAAATACTGCACGCCGATCGCGGCGGTGATGTTCGCCGGGGCGATGCTCTGGAAGATCACGCTCCCGGGCGGCTTGATGCCGGGCGTCGGCCGGCCGGGCGGCGAGATCCGCGAGGGCTGGCTGGAGGGGCCCGGGGGCCGGGCTGCCGCGAAGCCGGTGGCGGAGGGTGAGAAGTTGGCCCGGGCGAATCGGGAGGTGACGCCATGATTCCCGCGCCCATCGCTCCCCAGCTCATCGCACCCCAGTGGCTGCTCGCCATGGCGGCCCTGCCGGTGGCCGCGATCAACTGGCACTCGTTCTTTTTCCTGCTCTTCGCGGCGCTCGCTTGCGGGTTCGCGGTGGCCGTGGTCGCCGCCACGAACGTCGTGCGGATGGCCCTGTACCTGGTGCTTTCGCTGGCGGCGACGGCAGGGCTCTTCCTGCTCGCCGGAGCCGAGTTCGTGGGCGCGATGCAACTCATGATCTACGTCGGTGGCACGCTCGTGCTGCTCGTGTTCGGCGTGATGCTCACCGCTCAAGCCCCCTTCGTGTCGATCGCCACGAGCGGCGGCGATCGAGTCATGGCAGGCGTCGTGGGCCTGGCCCTGTTGGGGGCGCTCCTGCTGGCGAGCCTCTCCGTGCCGGCGTGGCGGGCTCCCGCGTCGGGCAGCCTCGCCGAGCCCGCGGCCACGCCGCTCGGCATGGCGTTCGTGGGCGTGCGGGTCGATGGGCCGGCGGCGGGCACTCCCGAAGCGGCCGTGCGGCCCGGCTACCTGCTGCCCTTCGAGATCGTCTCGGTGCACCTCCTGGTGGTGCTCGTCGGGGCCGCCTATCTGGCCCGGGCCAAGCGGCGGAAGACGCAGCGGGCGATCGACGTGGCCGCATCGGTGGAGCCACCCGCCTCGGTGGCCGAGCATGCCGCCATCGGCCGCGGGCAGGTCGGTTCGGGCTCCGTGCTCTCGGGTGGCCCGGTGCTCACGGGAGGCCCCCGATGATCGGTGCCTTCGCCGCCTCGCCGCTGTTCGGCTTCCTGATCACCGAGCCGGTGAGCGTGGCCCACTATCTCGTGGTGGGCGCGATCATGTTCACCGCCGGTGTGGCCTGCATGGCCACGAAGCGGAACGCGCTTGGCGTGCTGATGGGAATCGAACTCGTGCTCAATGGGGCCAACGTCAACTTCGTGGCCTTCGCCTCCCCCTATCTGGCCGGCGACGGGGCCCGCTCGCTCGGGCTCGACGGCCAGGCGATCGCGGTGTTCGTGATCGTGCTGGCGGCCGCCGAGGCGGCCGTGGCGCTGGCGATCACGCTCAACTTCTACAACAACCACGCCACGGTCGACGTCGATCGGGCCGACGACCTCAAGGGCTGAGCCGCCCGCCGCCACCGTTCACCTTCCCGCCGCAACTTTGATGGATCTCGCCGCCCAACTTCCGCTCTTGCTCGGCCTGGCCTGGCTTACGCCTTTGGTCTCGTTCGTGCTGATCCTGTTTTTTGGGCCGCGGATGGGCCCGCACGGTCGCAACGCCGCCTGGGTGGCCACGGCGGCGATCGTCACCTCGCTCGTCCTTTCGCTGACGGCGTTCGTCGTGTGGATCGGGGCCCATCCCGGCACGGCGAGCCACCACGGCGGCCACGGCGAGCATGCCCTCTGGGAAACCGAGCACGGGCCTGCGGCCGGCAGCGCCTATGCGGCCGAGTCGCCCGGCAAGCCGGCGGCCGCGGATGCCGGCCACGCTCGCCCCGCTGACGGCAGTCATGGCGGCGACCACGACGACCATGGGGATGCCCACGGCCCGATCGCCTATGCCGGCGATTGGTACACCCTCTACGAGGGCGGCCGGCTCAAACTCTCGATCGGCTGGTACATCGACGCCCTGACCATCCTGATGTTCGTGGTGGTGACATTCATCGCCACCTGCATCCACATCTACGCGTCGGGCTACATGCACGACGAACTGCACGACGTCACGGACCACGAGGTGACGCTCGCCGACGGTCACCACCTTCACCGTCCCGGCCGGTTCCCCCGGTTCTTCCAGGCCCTGTCGCTGTTCTGCTTTTCGATGCTCGGGATCGTGATCGCGGGCAACCTGGCGATGGTCTTCGTGTTCTGGGAGTTGGTGGGCATCTGCTCCTGGTTCCTGATCGGCTTCTACTACGAGCGGAAGAGCGCTTCGACCGCGGCCAACAAGGCCTTCATCGTCAACCGCGTGGGCGACTTCGGGATGCTGATCGGGCTGATGGCCCTGTGGGGCGCGCTCGGGACGCTGCACTTCGCCGACTCGAAGACGGCCGGCCCCGACGGTGCGGTCGTGGAGTCGCCCGGCCTGTTCAGCCTGGTGCGGCCGGCCGAGACGGATCACCAGTTGCAGGTCCCGGACGGAATGGTGACGGCGGCGGCCGCCGCCGAGGTGGCGACGATCGCCGCCGATCATGCCGGCGCGCCGGCCGACGGGGCGAGCGAGATCGCCGCGCGGGTGCCTGGCTGGCGGGACGCCGGTTATGGCCGATGGCTGCTCTTCATCGCCGGGGTCGGGATCTTTTGCGGCTGCGTCGGCAAGAGCGCCCAGTTTCCGCTGTCGGTCTGGCTCCCGGACGCAATGGAAGGGCCGACGCCCGTCTCCGCCCTCGTTCACTCCGCGACGATGGTGGCCGCCGGCGTCTACCTCACGGGCCGTTTCTATCCCGTGCTCTCGCCCGACGTGCTGCTGGTGATCGCCTACGTGGGCGCGATCACGCTGTTCATCGCCGCCACGATCGCGCTGGTCGCCAACGACATCAAGCGGGTGCTCGCCTACTCGACCGTCAGCCAGCTCGGCTACATGATGCTCGCGCTCGGCGTGGGCGGTTGGGCGGCCGGCCTGTTCCACCTCGTGACCCACGCCTTCTTCAAGAGCCTGCTCTTCCTCTGCTCGGGCTCGGTGATCCACGCCTGCCACACCAACGACATGCGGAAGATGGGCGGCCTGCTCAAGGTCATGCCCTGGACCGGCTACACGATGCTCGTCGGCTGCCTGGCGATCATCGGGGCGGGTATCCCCTTCGTGATCGGCCTTTCGGGCTACTACTCGAAGGACGCGATCCTGGCCCAGGCGCTCTCCTTCGCCCAGGCCAACCCGAGCCACTGGATCCTGTTCTACGCCGTGGCCGGGGGCGCCGCCCTCACTGCCTTTTACATGTTCCGGCTTTGGTTCATGACCTTCATGGGCGAGCCCCGTGACCACCACATCGCCGAGCATGCCCACGAGTCGCCCAACGTGATGGTGGCTCCGCTCGCCGTGCTCGCCGTGCTCGCCGTGGTGGCGGGCTGGACCCTGCCCGGCGGCTTCGGTCTGGCCAACCTGCTGGAGCAGGCCCGGCCTGCGGGCACGGCCGAGGGCATGACCGGCGGCTTCGTCTTCGGCCAGTCGCTCACTTTCCCGGCGGAATACAAGAGCCACGAGGGGGCGATCCACGTCACCGCCACGATGACCGCCTTTGCGACGGCGCTCGGCGGCGTCTTGCTGGCGGCGGCGATGTATCTCTGGAAGGTGATCTCGCCGGCAGCGGTGGCGACGGCCCTGCGGCCGATCTATACGTTTCTCTCGAATCGTTGGTATTTCGATGAGCTCTACGACGCCCTGTTCGTGAAGCCAGCTCTGGGGATCGCCGGTCTCGCCTCGGGCGTGGATCGAGGTCTGATCGACACGCTGATCGACGGCGTCGCCTGGGCAGCCCGCCAGCTCGCCGGGATCGACGCCTGGATCGACCGCACCCTCGTGGACGGTCTGGTCAACGCCACCGCCGAGGCGACCTGGAACACCGGCCTCAAGCTCCGCGGTCTGCAGACCGGCCGCCTGCGGCAGTACGTGATGTTCATCGTCGTGGGCACGGTGGCCCTGTTCGTCTTCGCCTCACTCGCCTTCCGGGCGACCGTCTCAGGCTGATTCCCCGACCGCTCCCCACCCTTCAGACACCTTCGCACTTCCGCCACGGATCCGACCATGACCCCCGCCGACGCCCTCTCCCAGCCCGCCCTCTGGCCCCTCACGGCGATCGTGTTTCTACCGGCCCTCGTGGCGACGGTGCTCGCCCTACCGATCATCCCGAAGGGCCGCGAGGACCTGATCCGCTGGATCACGCTCGCCACCACGGCGGTCGTGTTCGTGCTCTCGCTGTGGATGGCCTGGCCGGGCCTGTTCGGGGCCAAGGGGCCCGCGCAGTTCACGGTCGGTGAGCCGGGCATGCAGCTCGTGGTGAGCAAGCCCTGGATTCCGTCCTTCAACATCGAATACCTGCTGGGCGTGGATGGCATCAGCATGCCGCTGGTCGTCTTGACCACGTTCCTCTCGCTCCTGGCCGTTGCCGCCAGCTGGCCGATCACCAAGCATGTGAAGGCCTACCACGTGCTGTTTCTCCTGCTCGTGACCGGCATGCTCGGCGTGTTCGTGTCGCTCGACTTCTTCCTGTTCTACGTGTTCTGGGAGGTGATGCTGCTGCCGATGTACTTCCTGATCGGCATCTGGGGCGGCCCGCGGCGGGAGTATGCCGCGATCAAGTTCTTCCTCTACACGCTGCTCGGCTCGGTCTTGAT
>CAMCPF010000169.1 GCA_945876515.1 Candidatus Kuenenia stuttgartensis | reverse complement strand
GTGCTCGGAGAGAGCCGCCTCCACCTCGAGGGGCGCGATCTTGTTGCCACCGCGGACGATCACGTCCTTCCTCCGGCCCACGAACCAGAGGTAGCCATCCTCGTCAAAGCGGCCCAAGTCGCCGGTCAGCACCCAGCCCTCCTGGAGGGTCTTTCGGGTCAGCGCCGACTCGTTCCAGTAGCCGTCCATGACCCCCGGTCCGCTGACCCGGATGTCGCCCACCGTCCCGGTCGGAACGTCAACGCCGCGCTCGTCCACCACCGCCACGGTGACGCCGTGCGACGGAGGGCCGACCGACCCCGGCTTCTTGCGGCCGAACGGGGGATTCATGGCGTAGGGCCCCGTCTCCGTGGAGCCGCACTGCTCGGTGACCGGTACCCCCGTCACCCGCTCGAAGGCCTCGAAGAGCCTCGTCGGCACGCGGTCGCCACCCGCGAGGCAGAGCCGGAGGTGACTGAAGTCGCAGGCCCGGAACTCGGCACTCGCCATCAGCTTCCCGAGGCCCGCAGGGGTGAGCGTCCAAAATGTTTTCGCGGGCGGCCGCCGTAGGGCGGCGACGAAGTCTTCGACGGTGAACGTCCGCAGCAGGCTGACCCGTGCCCCGACGTAGAGGCAGGGCAGGACCTGGCAGCGGAGCGCCAGCGGGCGCGAGACGGACGTCACCACCAGGGCGACGTCGTCCGGCGTGAGCGTGACACGCGCGAGGTATTTTCGGACGCCGGTGGACAGGGCCCCATGGGACAAGACGACTCCCTTGGGACGGGATGTCGTCCCGGATGTGTAGATCATCACCGCCGGACTGTCGTCGTGCGGAGCCTCCGAGGGCAGCTCGCGTTCAGCGCCGAGCAGCGTCGCGAACGGCCTGCGGCCCCCGGCGGTGGAGCTGTCGCCGACGACCACGACGCGGGCCACCGCGCCGAGAACGCCCGCCTCTTCGAGCCCGGGAATGCGTTCATGATCGACAACCAGGATCGACGCGCCGCTGTGACCGATCGCATAGCCGACCTGCAGCGGGTGGTATTGGTAGTCGAGCGGCACCGTGACCAGCCGCATCCGGAAACAGGCGAGGTAACAGACGACCAGCTCGAGACAGTTCGGCAGGAGAAGGGCGACCCGATCACCCTCCTCGAGGCCCATGGCCGCCAGGCCCGACGCCAGCCGCGAGGCCAGCCGCTCGAGCTCCGCAGCGGAGGTCCACGCCCCGTTGCATTCGAGGATCGGCCGGCCAGGGTCGCTCTCGAGCGTCGTTCGGAGGAGCTGATGGAGCATGGCAGCAGGGCCGGCTGGCATCGACGAGGCGGCCTGGCCAACGGTGGTGGCGGCTCTTGGCTAAGGTATAGGCCACTCCATGATCCGGCGGCAAGCGTCGGAGGCCCCCGCACAGACCTCGCGCCAACGTGAGATCCGCCACCTCGACCGATCCGACTGCCGCCGGCCCTCCAGGCTCCGGCCCGGCCCACCGGGAGGGCGTGATCCTGCTCACGCTGGCCGCGTTGCAGTTCGTCAGCATCGTGGACTTCATGATCGTGATGCCGCTCGGGCCGCAGCTGCTCGCCGGCCTCGACATCGACGCCGCGCGGTTCAGCTGGGTCGTTTCCGCCTACACGCTCGCGGCGGGTGTGGCGGGGTTTCTGGCCGCGCCGTGGCTCGACCGCGTGCCACGAAAGGCCGCCTACCTCGTCCTCGCCCTCGGGATGATCGCCGGCACGGCAGCCTGCGGTCTGGCCACGAGCTTTTCGCTTCTGCTCGTAGCGAGGGGCGTGACCGGAGCCTTCGGCGGCGTGCTCGGCGGACTCACCATGGCGATCCTGGCCGACGTCTTCCCGACCGAGCGGCGTGGGCGGGCCACGGGCACCCTGATGCTCGCCTTCTCCGTCGCTTCGGTGGCGGGCGTGCCGCTGGGCATCGCGCTGGGCACGCGGTTCGGGTGGCAGACGCCGTTCTTCGCCCTCACCGCGCTCGGCCTGCCCCTGGTGGCGCTGGCGGCGTGGTCGCTCCCGCCCCGTGCCGCCCCCCTGGAAGCCCCCCGCCGCCATCCCCTGGCCTCCCTGCTGGAAACGCTCACGGTTTCCGCCCATCAACGTGCCTTCGCCCTGATCGCCATGCTGATGGTGGCCGCGTTCGCCGTGATCCCGTTCATCAGCACGTCGCTCGTGGCCAATGGGGGCATGACCCAGGCGCAGCTGCCGGTGGTGTTCATCAGCGGGGGGCTGCTCACACTCCTGAGTACACCGCTCACCGGCAGGCTCGTGGACCGCTTCGGTGCCGCCACAGTCCTGCGCGGAGTCGTGCCCCTCTCGGCGGCGATGCTGCTGGTGGTGACGCATCTGCCTGCCGTCGGGATCGCCGCGGCGGCCACGGTGCTGGCCGTGCTGATGGCGACCAACTCGAGCCGGATGGTGACGGCGATCTCACTGATCACGTCGAGCATCGAGCCACGCCGCCGCGGCAGCTTCATGTCGGTCAACTCGTCCGTGCAGCACGTCGCCAGCGGCCTGGGAACGACGCTCGCCGGGCTGATCGTCGAGGGGGGCGCGGGTGAGCCCCTGCGCTACTTCGGCACGGTCGGCATTCTCGCCGCGGGGGTGACCATCGCCAGCCTGTGGGTCGCCGCCCGCATCCGCCCCGTGGCCTGATCGTGAACCTCAGAGCCCTTCCGACCGCCACCTGGCCTCGACCATGTCGGCCATCTCCCGGGCCTGATCCTCAAGCTCCTCGAGCAATTCTTCGTCGTCGGCGTCGCTGGCCCGACGCGCGAGAAACAGCAGGTAGTTGGCCTCATTCCGCCAGGCCTTGAGCCAATCCGGGCGGAACGAAACCGGCCGGTAGATCAGGCTCTCGAGTCGCAGGAACTCATCGCCGGCTAGCGGCATCGCGGATCGCTCGGGTTCGTGGTCGCGAGTTGGCTTCGCAGCATAGCCGACGAGACCAGCGCGCCCGAGGGCGCCCTTGGCGGTAACGCAGCGACCACTGTGCGATCGCCAGTCACAAGCAACGCCGCCAAGCCGGATAGCCTGCCCCGGGCGCAGCCCAGCGGGCTGCAGTAGCCCGAGTGAACCCCGCACTGCCCTGCGGCAGGTGCCGCTTTGAGGATTTTTGAGGATTTCGGATCGGCCGACAAAGCTCGCGATCCGAAACCCCTTGTTTTGAAGGGTGGCTGACGGGATTCGAACCCGCTACCCCCGGTACCACAAACCTGCGTCTATCGGAGGAACCACCTTGACATTTTGTACAGCGGCAACAGGAAACCCACAAATCCAAGCGACTTCCATCCCGGGCAGCTTCTGCACTTCCGCCAGCTCCACGGGCGAGACGGCGGAAAATGTACCGATTTGAGGAATCCTCAAACCTGTTTTCCGGGCTCTCGCTCACTGCCCAATAGGGTCCAGACTCCGCAGCAGCCGAGCCCACCACCCTGGCACCCCACCAGCAGTCACCCACGGCGTCGAGCGGCCTCCGCGACCAGCTTGGGGATTCACCGGCCTGAGGCCGAGCGTCCGGGTAAACTTGATCGATGCCAAAGATTTTCGAAGAAGATGGCTACTCGTTCTTCTTCTACAGCAACGACCACCCACCAATCCACGTTCATGTACGCCGGGCCGGGGGTGAAGCGGTGTTCATTGTCGAACCGGACGTGGAACTACGTGAATCAGTCGGATTGAATGTCAGAGAGCTCTCGCGAGCGGAGGATCTTATCCATGACCACCTCGAACTCATCAAACAAAAATGGGCCGACCACCTTGGCGGATCGCGCCCTGCAGGCATGGCATGAGCGAGGGATGATCTTCGTCAGGTTCGCCAGCGGCCATGAGGTGAGTTTTCCCGTCAAGGGCAACCCTCGGCTGGAGTCGGCTGCCGAGGATGATGTGTGCCGGATCGAAATCTCGCCCTTTGGGCTGCACTGGCCGACGCTCGACGAAGACCTGTCGTTCGAAGGAATCCTGGCGGGGCGTTACGGTCACCGGTGACGGCCTGACATCTTCCGAGAGCGGACCGTTGGCATGCTGATGAGCACCGGGCCCACCACCCCGGCACCCAACCCGCAGTCACGCCACGGCGTAGAGCGGCTCCGAGATCGGCGTCAGGCTGTTCACCGAGACCGCGAGGTCGCTGACATCGGTCCGGCCGACACGACGCATCTTCGGCAGCTCGCCGGTGCCCGTGCGGCAGTGGGTGATCTCCGTGCCGAAGCGGCTGCGGGGCTTTCTGGCCGACCGACCCCGAGCCGTCGCCGCCGTCACGAGAATCTTCCTCGACGAGATCGAGCGGACTCTGATCACGGCCTCCGGTGTCACCGCTGCTGCCGACACACCCCGTGCTTCCCTCCCGAGGCTCGGTGGCATCTCCTTCCTGCACCGCTTCGGTTCGGCGCTCAACCACCATGTCCACCTCCGGGACTCGAGTGACCGACGGGGTCTTCATGCCGCCTGCTGCCGAAGCAGGGTGCGACGCCCCGCCGGCGTTCCTGCCGGCGCGGCCAATCACCCCAGCCGATCTGGCCGCGCTCACCGAGCGGGTGCGTCCTCGGGTGATCCGCTGGTTCCGGCTCACTCGCCTGCTCGACGCCGCGGCCGCCGCCGACATCCTCGCCTGGGAGAACAGCGGGTTTTCAGTCGACGCCAGTGTCCGGATCACGCTCCTCGACCGCAACGTGCTGAGCTATTTTCGGAGTCTCGAGCATCTTCTCCGATACTGCGCCCGGCCCCCCTTCGCACTCGAGCGGCTCTCCGTGATCCGCGGCCCAGACGGCCAGATCGCCCGCCTCCGCTACGTGCTGCCCAGACACAAAGCCGCCAACTGGGTCAGGCCCGGCCGCAAGTCCACGCGGCCGGGAGGCACTGGCGTCGTGGAGCTCGCGCCGTTTGAGTTCCTCGACAGGCTCGCCGATCTCGTCCCGCCGCCGCGGAAGCACCGGCAGCGGTATCAAGGGGTGTTTGCGCCGAACCACAGGCTGAGGCGGGCCGTCACGGCACTGGCCATCGGGAACATTGGCAAACCGCACGATGCCGGTGCCGGCGGGCATGCGGGCGACGGTCACGCCACGGGGGGCTGCTGCGACACTCAGGCGAGGCCCCGGTCGCACGACACCTCCCGGATCGCCGGCCCGGGGCCCGCCCACCGACTGGGGTGAGCTCGTGCAGATCCATGACGATCGCAATGTCTTTCAAGCGTCGCCCGACGAGCTGCCCGCGATCGACATCCACAAGCTCTGAGCGATGCCGGACGTGAGGCATCAAGGCCCTGGACGGTGACTCGGGAGACGGTCTGCGCCGAGGCGAGAAACTCGCCACTCCGGGGGCGGGTAGCCGGCCATTCTGGAGAGTGCTTTTTGGGGCCGGGAGCCGAAAACACGAAACACGCGGCTCACGAACCGCTCATCAGACGGGGAGCCCCTCGCGGACGTCCCATTGGCCGGGCTATCCTTCGCTCGCCGCGTTCATCGTCGAGGTGGGCGCCGGCGAGTTTTTGCTTGTGCGTTGACCTCAGACGAGCCGCGCCAGCCCGGGCACAACCATTTTCGCCAGAGCACTGGGCCGCGGCAGCAGATCGATCGTCATGATGCCGGCGAGGTTGACTGTCACGGGCACATCAAATCGTCGCAGTGTCAGGAACAGAGGTGCCAACGAGCGGCTGACCCGCCTCATGCTCCAAGCCGTACGCCAGCCGGCAACGTTCAACCGCACCCCGTACTCACCGGCCTCGATCACGACCGGGCGACCCTCCCACGTTGCCGTGAGTCGCCCGGCCAATGTCAGTTTGGGGATGTGCCTGTGTCCCGCGTTCGGATTTTCATGATCCCGTGCAGCACCCACTCCGCATGCTCCGCGGACTGGCCCGTGCCGCTGGGAATCTTGATGTGCAGGTTGTCGAACTCGTACGTGATTTCCGCCCGGCGCCCGGTCAGATTGTCGTAGAGGCCAATCAAAAGATCCGGCCAATTGTTCGTCTGCTTTTCTGACACGATGGATACTCCGGGGTAGGTCGATCGCATGAAGACTATAGCAGAGGGCCGCCGCAGTGGGAGGTGACTCCTGCCTCGGCGGACCTTCCCGCCGAAAAAGATCAACTGCAGCGGTTCGCGGAGCCGTCAGCAGGGCTGTGACGGGGGTCGTTTCCGGGGGCACAAGGCCGGATTGGCGCGATCGCGGCGACCGAGCCACATGCCGATAGGTCCCATGGCACGCCGCAAGAAAGCCCGCCGCAAACGCCCATCCGTGGCCCGCCACGAGGCGATCTACATCTGCGACTCCTGCGGCGAGGACATCGTGGTGCTGGTTGACGTTTCAGCCGGATCGCACCAGGACTACGTCGAGGATTGCCCCGTTTGCTGCCATCCCATGCATCTCCGCGTCGAAATTGCCCCTGACGGCGAGGCGCGTGTCGAGGGCGAGCACGAGTAGGCCGCCCATGTTCGGAGGCTTTCCGCACGGCCCAAACCGTTTTTTCAGGTCACCAACACGCTCGCCCTCGCGGCCTGAACGCACGATCTGGCGTTCGACATGGTGGTCGGTGCCTGGATCGCCCGCGACAGCGTGCGGTGGGGATGCCCTGGCCGCTCCGCACCTTCGCACTCGTGCTGACATTTCTGGCCGGCCCGGTGGGCTTTGTCGTGTACCTGTTGTGCCGGTGCTTTCTGCGGCGAGAAGCGACCGTGGAGTAGCCCTCTTCTCCACCGGGATCAACCGCCTGC
>CAMCPF010000168.1 GCA_945876515.1 Candidatus Kuenenia stuttgartensis | reverse complement strand
CAGATCACGGCCAGGCAGCGGACGAGGTTGGCTTCGAATCCCCCGGTGCGATACAGCAGTCGCAGGCCGTCACCAGGTGGCAACGTGATCGCCGTGGCCCGTGTCTCACCGTCGGGAACGAGGTTGCGATTTTCGACCGTGATTTTGAGCATGCCGGTCTCGTCGATGAACTCCGTGGGCAGTTCGAGCACGCTCACCGCGAGGCTGGGAAGCGTCTGCTCCCGATGCTCGCCCGCGATCATCGGCCAAGGCCGGCCGTTGAGCCAGACAGCGAAGCGCACGTCGGCCAGGTCAATGTCGACGTTGTTGACCCGTGGCTTGAGTTGTAACTGCACGGCAGGTGCCTGCTTGGCGGCTGCCAGCCCCTGGAAGACGAAGGTCGAGACCATGTCGGGGGTGACCGTGTGCCATTCCCAGTCATACTCGTAGCGGATCCGCCGCCGGGCGGCTTCGGGGTTGCGTGCGAAGCCGTCGGGATCATCTTCCTCCAGCCGCCGGATCGCCGCCGTGATCGCGGCCTCGTATTCCTCCGGCTTGTCATGGGATGGCGCGACCGCCGCGCGGGCGGTGAGCACCTGATGGTCCACGGCGTCGCGGTCGGCCTGGTCGGTCGCCTGGGTGCGGGCGAGCACCCGGACGAAGGTCGCCGTTCCCGCCCCGGCAAGCACGACCAACAGCAGATTGAAGAGCACGATCCCCAGCCACTTCCCTGCGAGATACTCCCAGCGATGCAGGGGTTTGGCCAGCGTCGTGTGAATCCGGCTGCTCTCGATATCGCCACAGATGCTGCCGCAGGCGAGGAAGATCGTCAACAGCGAAAGGATCAGGCTCGTCCCGCCCAGGGCCCACGCCACCAGGAACTGCACGCGGTACTCCAACCGCTCGTCGTGATCGAGGACGAGCGGCAGCGTGGGGATGAGCAGCACCAGCAACACCAACAGCACCAGCGCGGCCCGCATCCTCACGGCCTCTTCGATGACTGCCCGGGCCACTCCCGCGATGCCCGTCGATCCCGCAAGCAGGCTGCGGATCACGGCGAGGCCGAGCACGCAGGCCGCCGCCATGCCCGTCACACCCGCAAGTCCTGTCGCAGCCACCAGCCAACCGGCGCGGACGAACCCTGCCACGACAAGCACGCTCGCACTCACGGCGGCGGCGGCAAGAATGAACCGTCGGTGCGGGCCGTTCAGCCAGCCCCGCGCCTGCCGAGTCACGTCCATGTGCCCGCCTCCCATCGCAACTTCAGGGCCGCCGTGCCAGGCTCTCGATCAAACCGGTATCGACCTCGGCAGCTGGTGCCACGACAGCCCCGTCGGTCGGCCCCGCGGGGGCCGTCGAGGCGCTACTGGCGGGCTCACCGCGGAGAAAGTCGGCCACGCCGCCACCCGACCGGGCCCCGCTCGTCTGCAGGCCTTCAGCCCGGGCCCGATCCACGATTTCGAGAAACAGCGACTCCATCCGCCGCCGCGGCCGCGTGACATCGCAGTGGTCGATGCCATGCCGCGCGAGCAGCCCCCGGATCTCGGCGACGACTCCCTCCGGCAAGGCGTCGGTCTGGATGGTCGTGAGCGCCTCCTGCACGAGCAGATCGTCGCAGGTGCCCTCCGCCCGCACACGGCCGCCGTACATGATGGCCACGCGATCGCACAGGTCCTCGACGTCGGAAAGCTGGTGGGTGCAAAGCAGCACGGTTTTTCCGCGGCTGCCCAGGTCGGCGATCAGATCCTTGATCTGCCGGGCGGCGACGGGATCCATGCCGCTCGTTGGCTCGTCGAGGATCAACAACTGCGGGTCGTTGATCAGCGCCTGTGCCAGCCCCACCCGCCGCTGCATGCCCTTGGAAAACTCGCCCACGGGTCGGTGCTCCACCGCCTCGAGCCCCACCATCTCCAGGAGCCGGTCAGTTCGCTCCCTCCGCACGTTCCCTGGCAGCCGAAACAGCCGGCCGTAGTAGTCGAGCGTTTCCCGGGCCGACAGGAAGCGGTAGAGGTAGCTCTCTTCCGGGAGGTAGCCGAGGTGCCGCTTGGCGCCGACATCCCTTGGCCGCCGGCCGAGCACCGCGATCCGGCCGCTGGTGGGCGTGAGCAGGCCGAGGAGCATCTTGATGGTGGTGCTCTTGCCTGAACCGTTAGGCCCGAGCAACCCGTAGATCTGCCCGCGGCGAACCTCGAGATCGACCCCCTCGACGGCCCGCACTCGCGGCCGCATCCAGAAATCGCGGAAGGTCTTGGTCACCCCCACGCACTTGATGTCGATTCCATCGGCGGCACTCATTTGCGATTCCCCGCCTTCCAATCCTGCTGCTGATCCTTGAGCGACTTCACCTGCTGCTTCTGCCGCTCCTGCTGGATTGCCGGGTCACGGTTGAGCTGGAGTTCCAGTTGGCCTGGCACGGTGTAGAAGGTCTCGACGTCGCCGGTCAGGATTTGCTCACGGGCGTCCTCCCAGAGCCGCGAGAGGATGATCCGCGGCGTCTTCTCGTACTGCGGCAGCAGCCGGGTGAACGTCTCGGCATCGGCCTTGACGCGCTCCACCACTTGCGTGCGATACGTCTTCGCGGCGTTGATCGCCTGAGCCACCTCGCCGCCGATCGGCACGTCGCCCAGCCGCAGCCCGCCAAGGGCCTCGTCGATGGTCCGCTCGGCCTCGGCAGCGCTCTCCATCGTGCCCGCCTCGGACGACCGCTCGTAGTGTTCAAGCAGTTCGACGAGCGCATCGGCCCCCTCGCCGGCGGTCTCACCGAGAATCCGGGCCCGATCCTGCCAGGCGGCCACGATCCGCTGCGAGCGGTCGGTCTCGGCGGTAGTCACGGCGTCGAAGGCGCCCATCACGCTGACCGGAGCCGAGACCTGATCGAGGGCCACCTGTTCGATCGTGAGTCCGGTGGCCATGTCGGTGAGCTGCCGCTGGGCGACGGCCGTGGCCACCTCGCGGTTCACGACGCCCTTGAGCAGGTCATCGGCCGGCCACTGGGCCAGAGCATGCACGATTCCCTGCTGCATCGCGCACCGCACGAGATCCGCGGCCAGCGGCTTCTCGCCGACGTTGGTCATGTACGCCACCGGGTCGGTCACCTTGTAGGTGACGGTCCAGCGGGCGTGGGCGATGTTCAGGTCGCCGGTGAGCAGCGAGCCGTCCCTGAGGGGGTCGAGCGGGCCGGACCGTGAACTTCGGATCTGGTCACGCGTGCGACCGCGATCATCGGAGCCGGTTTCGTACCAGAACTCCCGGTCGAGCGAGAGCGTCATCGGCCGAGTGTCGACCTTGATCACCTGTTCGATCGGAAACGGAGCCGCGAGGTAGGTGCCCCGCTCCAGCACCCGCTCGCCCGGCGCGCCCACGTAGTCGCCGAATCTCAGCCGCAGCGCCACCTCGTTGGACCCCACGCTGAAGGTGCCACTGAATGCGTAGGCCACGAGCAGGGCCAGCATCGCAAACTTGAGAATCCCGAAGCTCACCCGCAGCGCCTCGGCGAGCGACTGCTGGGCTGGGTCGAGCGCGGGATCGACGCCGGGGCCGTCGGCGAGACGGGGCGAAGGCGAATCCACGGTCATGGCTGCGGCTCCGGCGCTCGGTCGCGGGGCATCGTTCCGCCTGCGGCCGGGCCCTCGGGCTGGCTCTCTCCGGGATCGCGGTTGAACCAGTCGAGGATGCCGAGGCTATCGGCCGAGAGCACGAACGTGGTGTTGTGATCGAGCATCTTGCCGAGGGCTTCGATTTTGCGGAGGAAGATCGCAAATTCCTCGTTCCGGGCGAACTGACCATATTCGGCGGCCGCCTCGCGGTCGCCCTGGGAGCGGATCGCCTGGGCCCGGCGCTCGGCAAAGGCCAGGATCCGGTCGCGGGCGCTCTGGGCCTCGCTCCGGATCGCCGAAGCCTGAGCCTGTCCCTCCTGCAGAGCGTTCTCGGCGAGCCGCTCCCGGGTCTTGATCATGGTCTCGAAGATTTTCTCGGTCGTCGCCTCGGGAAGCACGATCTTGTAGAGGCCCACGCTCTCGACCTTGAGGCCGTAGCCCGACTCGGCGAGTGACGCGTCGAGAGCGGTCTTCGCCTCGGCCTCGATCGTGGCCAGCTTGAGCCGGTCGCGGTCGAGGTTCACGAGCTCGTCGAGCCGGTAGCGGCTGATCACGCCGCGGATCTCACGAAGCCGGGTGGAGAGCTGCCGCGCAGCCTCGGCCGGATCCTTGAGCGTGACGTAGAACTCGAGCGGGTTCTCGATCCGCCAGGTGAGGTAGGTGCGGACGATCACACTCTTCCCGTCAGCCGTCTGCAGCTCCTCGATCCGGTCCTCGAGCAGCTGGAGTCGCTTGGAGTAGTGGGTGACCTTGTTGATCGGCCAGGGCAGCCGCCACTTGAGCCCCGGCGTGGATTGCACACTCGTCTCGTCGGCCTTGTCGAACGTGGTTCGTACCGCCACTTGGTCGTACCGAACCTGGTAGCAGAACATGTGCGAAAGAAGCACGGCGGCGATCGCGGCGCCGGCGAGGAGCGTGAACGAGTTTTTCATAGGTGGTCGGACGAAAACTGAGGATTGAACGTGGCTGGCTAATCCGGCTGTCGGTTCACTCCCCGAGGAGCGTGTCGAGCGCCGAGGCGGAGTCGTTGAAATCCATGCGGAGAACGGGCAGGTCACCGTGGTCACCGGCGACGACGAACTTCCGCCGCTCGGCGAGCCCGGCGGCAAGCACGTCGAGGAACCGACGGGTGCGGTAGTAGGCAGGTGCTTGCTCGTAGGCGAGGAGTTCCCCCGCGAATCGCTCCTGGGCACTGCGCTCGCCGACCGCCCGCGTCCAGCGGTAGCCGCGAGCGGCATGCACGAGCTCAGCCGCCTCGCCCCGGGCCTCACCGAGCAGGGTCTCGATGTCGAGCTCCTTGGCGGCGACCTGCCGCCGGGCCGCATCGTCGGCCGGCTCGTCGCGGGCCGCCCGCAGGGCGTCGAGTTCCAGGATCGCGGCGTTGATTCGCGCGGCGTGATCGACCGAACCGGCCACCTTCGCGAGAGTCACCACCGCATCCCGGCGGCCTTTCTGGATCAACGACTCCCGCTCCTGCTGGGCCCCGATCTGACGGTGAAATGCCCGGGCAACCGGCCCACCAGGCGGCTTGAGCGCCGTGATCGACACTCCGACCACGTCGAGGCCCAGGCCGAGGCCGTCGGCCCGGGCCTGGATGGCGTCCTCCAGCACGCGGCCTCCGTCGGTGCGCCCCACGGTGAGCAGCTGGTCGAGATCGCGGCTCGCGAAGTACCGGCTGGCCTCCTGCTGGGCGATCGCCACCAAGGCCTCGCGGGGAGCGAGCGAACCGGCCAGGAACTCGAGCAGTTCCCGCACGCGGTACTGCACGACCACGTCGGCGGCCACCAGCGCCAGCCCTCCCCCGGCCGAACGCGTGTCGAGGGCGGTCGGGAAATACTCCATACCCAGCTTGGCGAGGTTGTCGTCGCCACTCGTCCAGAGGATCGCCTCGTCGTCGCGGCCACGGCCGATCGGGTCACTCGAGACGGTAATCTCCAAAACCTTGCCCACGGGGTAGGTGGCCGCCGTCTCGACAGGCCAGGGGAGCTTGAGGTGGAGCCCCGGCCGCAGAGCCGCCCCACGGATCGCCCCGAAGCGGGTCACCACGCCCTCCTCGTCGGGGCCCACGATCACGAGCGCGGAGAGGGCCGCGAGCACCAGGCCGCCGAGGAGTGTCAGCGGAGTGACGGCCCGGCCGAGCAGGCGATAGAGCCAGCTCCGCGACACCTCGACGCCGAACTGGTAGTTGATCAGTTCGCCTACCACCTGCCCCAGCGACTCGGGAGCCGTGAGCAGGCCCAGCACGCGGCTGTCGAAGGCGGGCCGCGGGATCTCACCGGGCCGCTTCGGCCGATAGGCCGCCAGCAGACCCGTGAGCAGGATTTCGACGCCCACCAGCACCATCACCGCCGGCACCGCCGCGGCGATGACCCGGAAAAAAGACGTGTCGTCGAGAATCGCCGCCGCGATCGCCCCGGCCAGCACGAGGGCGGCGAGCACGAACGAGCTCATCAGGTAGCTGGCCCCGCCGCGGAGCAACTGCCAGGCCCGGACCCGCGTATAGCCGCTCACCCAACGCGCCGAGATGAAGGCCACGAATGCCATCGCCGCCGCCACGAACAGCAGCGCGACGGCGCTGACGCCCGGGGCGAGCGTCGTGACCACCCCGGGATCGTCCGAAGCGACGAGCGTGCCGAGCCGCCAGAGCATGGCCAGCCCGGCCACGATCAGGTAGGTCGCCACCAGAAAACTCACGGCCGGCAGCCCGTAACCGAGCAGGTTCGCCAGCCGCTGCCGGGCCCGCTGCAGTTCGTCGGAGAGGTCGCCGAACAAGACCGACGAGGCGGCGTCCTGCGTGGCCAACTTTTCGGAGGCGAGCGTCTCGCGGCGCTCGACCTCGAACTGGTGGTAGACGAGGGCGAGAACGATCCAGATCGGCAGCCCACCCAGCAGATGCCAGGCGGCGGCCTGGAGCGCCGGACTCCGCGTCCAGGCGGCGGCCAATCCCATCGTCACGACGAGCGCGAGCTGGATCGCGAGGCCACCGAGGGCCGCGATCCGTCCCCGCCGGTAGGTCGTTTGGTCGGCGTTCATGGGAACAAGGGGGGCAGTCGAGGGATTGTGAGCATGAGCCCGGTCAATTTGGAGTGTATTCGCATTTCTAGGGACCTAGCCCGGATTC
>CAMCPF010000167.1 GCA_945876515.1 Candidatus Kuenenia stuttgartensis | reverse complement strand
ACCTCGCTTCGCAATCCTTGCTGCGCTCGGTTTCCTACGCCGCTCGATCGGCACCGGCCACCCCTCGCGGCCGAAACGTGAAGGTGACACCGCATTGATTCGTCTGCACAGCCGCCGCGCGCCACTCCGCGCACGAGCACGGCCGCCCGGAGGTGCGGCCGCCGGGCGGAGGCCCGGCAAGGCTGCAGGGGGCATGGATGCCCCTGCAGCCTTGAATTCAGTATCGCCCCTGAAACCCGGCGAAGCCGCCGTGGATGATCGTCTCGCTGCCGGCCGCGATCCCGGAGAGCGACGCAGGCGAGGTGATCGTGGCGGGCCACTGGCCGTCGGCCTGGGCGATGGTGCCCACGCCCACCACGCGGTAGCCCATCCACAGGCTCCACTGCTCGGTCACGTCCCAGGCGATGCCGGTGTCCACCGAACCGAGCCAGCTGAACACGCCCAGTTCCGAGTAGGCGCGGGCCGGGTCACCGCCGGGAAAGGTCGCCTGCGCGCCGCCGGGCCGGGCTAGCGACGAGGTGTTGGTGATCGCGTTGCCGCCGACCATGAACTTGGGCACGATGTTGAGCCGCACGCTCGGCAGGAACCGCCAGTCGAACTTCGCCCCCACCTGGCCGCCGTAGATGTTGTTGTTGGTGGCCACGCCGAGGTCGATCGCGCCGATCGCGGGGTTGCCCGAGCCGCTCGAGAGCGTGAGCTGGTCGTTCACCTGGAAGAAGCGGAAGCCCGCCAGCCACATCAGGTTCACCGCCCGCTCCCGGGGCAGGAACTCGGGTCGGTCCCAGAGCGAATAGACCCAGTTGATCTCGATGTCGTTGACGACGTCGGCTCGGGTGATCTCCTGCTGCGCGGCGCCGAGCAGCATGTCGGAGACGGGGGTGCCTCCCACGCTCGCCGTCGGCGCCTGCGGGATGGCGTCGATGCCGGGCGGCCCCGCGGCCAGCGTGGCCGACGAGCCCATCTGGTACACGCCCCAGTAGATCGCCTCGACGGCGTGACGCTGGCCCGGGCCGAACCAGCGGCCGATGTGGAGATCCACGCCGCCGGGCCAGCCGAAGTCGGCGTCGCTGGTCATGAGTTGGCTTCCACCGAGCGGCTGCATCGTGGCCGTGCCGGCGGGGAGCGTGCGGGTCATCACCAGACCCGTGGCACCGAAGAACCACCGCGGCCAGCACCGCTCGCCACCGGGATCGATGCAGGTGGGCATGCCCACGAAGGTCGGCTCGCCGAACGGCTCCGCCAGATACATCGGCGGGGGCTCCACGCCGTCGGGCGCCGGCAGCGGCTCGGCGGCCCGGATCACCGCCCAGCATCCCGCCAGGCAGGCCGTGAGCGCGAGGCGATGAAGCGACGATTGGCGGAGGGGGCGCATGCGGGGTTCGACCGGCGGCCGGGAACGGGGTCGGGGGGCGGGAGAGTCTTGACTACGGGGCCGACCGTCAAGCCCCTTTTTCTTGAGGCGACGCGCTGGAAAACTGCGGCAAATGGGAAACTCCCGTCCAGCGCCCGTCGCGGCCCCTACCGACCCCTTCGGCTGGCTCGCCACCCGCATCGACTTCGAGCGTACTCCTCCGCGGGCGGCCCCGGCGGCGTTCGGGCTGGCCCGGATGCGGCGGCTCCTGGCGGCGGTGGGCAACCCGCACCACGAGCTCGCCGTCGTGCACGTGGCCGGCACCAAGGGCAAGGGCTCCACGGTCGCGATGCTCGCGGCGGTCTTTCAGGAAGCGGGCCTGCGTACCGGCCGCTACATGTCGCCCCACGTGCATGGCGTAGAGGAGCGGATCTGCATCGACGGCAGGCCGATCGCGCCGGCCGACCTCGCGGCGGCCTGCGACGTCGTGCGGCCGGCCGTGCAGGCGATCGACGCGGCGGCGGCACGCCGCGGCGGCGCCGGGCCGACCTGGTTCGAGATCGTGACGGCGCTGGCCTTCGTCCACTTCGCCCATGCGGGCGTCGAGATCGCCGTGCTCGAGACGGGCCTCGGCGGCCGACTCGACGCCACCAACGTCGCGCGGCCGCTGCTCTCCGTGATCACCAGCATCAGCTTCGACCACATGGGCCTGCTCGGCCGCACGATCGGCCGGATCGCCGGCGAGAAGGCGGGCATCATCAAGCGGGGTCGGCCCGTCGTGAGCGGCGCCCGCCAGCCATCGGCGCGGAAGGTGATCGCCGCCACGGCCCTGCGCCGCCGCGCCCGGCTCCTGCAGCTCGGCACCGACTTCACGGCCCGCTACGAGCCGCCGGCCGGATCGACGCCGCTCGCGGCCGGCTCAGTGGTGGTCACGTGCTCGGCCGCAGCCCCGCGCACCTACCGCCTTGCGATGGCCGGCCGTCATCAGGCGGAAAACGCGGCGCTCGCCGTGATGGCGGCCCGCGAACTCGCTGCCGCCGGCTGGCCGGTGGACGAGGCGGCGATCGCGCGGGGCCTGGCGCGGGCGAGCCTGCCGGCCCGGATCGAGGTGTTCGCGAAGCGGCCGCTGGTGGTGGTGGATGCCGCCCACAACGTGGCCTCGATGGAGTCGCTGCTCGCGACGGTCGGCCCGGCGCTCGCCGGCCGCCGGCCGCGGGTGCTCGTGTTCGCGGTCAGCCGCGACAAGCAGATCGAGGAGATGCTCGCCCTGGCCCGTGGCGCTTTCGACGAGGTCGTCGTCACCCGCTACCTCACCAATCCCCGGGCGGCCCCGCTCGACCGCCTCGTCGCCGCCTGCCGCGCGGCCCGCCTGCCCGCGCCCCACGTCGCCCCCTCGCCGCCCGAGGCCCTGCGGCTGGCCCGCCGCCTCGCCGGCCCGGGGGGCAGCGTGGTCGTGGCCGGCAGTTTTTTCCTGGCCGGAGAGCTGGGGAGGTAAGTCGCACGCGTCGCCCGGTAGCCCCACGCTGGACCGCGAGCGGCTGCCGGTACCCCGGAGCCGGCGTTGGTCGGGCACCGATCCGCGCAGCGGATTGGTCGGCGCAGGCAGGATGCCGCAGCGCAGCCAGCATCGAGCGAACGGAGGCCAGGGATGGCCGCAGTGAGCGTCCGGGCGACGGGGTCCGGCAGCCGCTCGCACGCGTCACCACCGACGCCGCGCTACTCCGCGGCGAACGCGTCGAGCGCCTTCGCGAGCACGGCGTCGATCTCGCGGGGCAACGGCCCGCGGGATGCGCTCGCCGCCTTGGCTCCCGGCGGCAGGGCCGTCTCGCGGCGCCGGCGCCACTCCCGCAGCCGCTCGGCGGCCTCGGCGGTGGGCGTCGCTTCGAAGCCGTCGTCGGGCATCACGCCCCAGGCCTCGTCGTCGCCGGCTCCGGGGCGGCGATGGATCGGAGCACGACTAGGCCGGAGATACTCGGCCGTGGTGAGCTTGAGCAGGCCGCGGCCGTCCGAGAGCGGCAGCAAGGTCTGCACGGTGCCCTTTCCGAAGGTCCGGCCGCCCGCGACCGTGGCCCGGCCGGCGTCCTGCAGGCAGGCGGCCACGATCTCCGCCGCGCTTGCCGAGAGCCCGTCCACCAGCACGGCCAGTGGCACGCCGGCGAGCACGTGGCCCGCGGTCGCCAGCCGCTCATCGCCGCCCGCCGTTCCGGCATCGCGGCCCCGCATGGACACGATCACTCCTTCGTCGAGGAAGAGATCGGCGACCTCGACGGCCGCCTGCAGCAGGCCGCCCGGATTGTCCCGCAGGTCGATTACGAGCCCGCGCAGGCCGGAGGTCTGGCCGATCGCCTCGGCCGCCGCCGCAAGCTCTGCGGCCGTCCGCTCGCCGAAACTCGTGATCCTGATGTAGGCCACGCCCGGCTCCCCCTCGAGCATCCAGTCCCACGCGCCGTCAGCCCGGCGGCGATCTCCCTGCACGCTCTCGACCTCGACCAGCTCGCGGGTGAGCGCCACCTTGCGGGGCTCGGCCGTGGGGCGGGCCGCGGCCGGGTCGAGCGTGTCGGCCGGCGGCGGCGCCGGGAGCACGGTCAGCGAAACCTGCTCGCCGGCCCGGCCCCGCAGCCGCTGCACCGAGTCGCGGAGCGGCCGGCCCTGCGTCGGCTGGCCGTCGATCGCCGTGACCAAGTCGCCCGCGGCGATCCCGGCCCTCCAGGCCGGCGAGCGAAACACGGGCGCGACGACGACGGGCTGTGCGGTCGTGGCGTCCAGGGCGAGTTCGAGCCCGATACCGCCGAACCGCTGGTCGAGCGCCGCCTCGAGTTCGTCCCGGCCGTCATCCCGGAGGTAGGCCGAGTTTTCATCGAGTGTCGCCACGGCCCCTTCGACGGCCGCCACGAACAGCGAATCGCCGGCGACGGGTTGATAGTAGCCCCGCTCGATCGCCCCGAGCACCTCGCCGAACCGCTGGGCGTGGCCGCTCCGCTCCCGGGCCGCCAGCGCGACCAGGCCCACAAGCAACGCGGTGACCAGCAGGATGACGTTGCGTTTGGGCATCGGGCGGCCGTGCGGCTGGCGGTCGAGGGGCGGGGGAGCAGGGGCTTCTAGTGGACGCGGGCGACGCGGGCGGCGGCCGGCAGGGCCACTTCCGCAAACTCGAATCCCTTGGGCACCACGGTCACCCCGGCGGCGGAAACCGTCAAGCCCCGTGCGGCATCCTCCTCGGGATCGACTCCAATCTGGAGCCCGGCGGGCACCCGCACGTCCTTGTCGAGGATCGCCCGCCGGACCACCGCGTGGCGGCCGATGTCCACGCCCTCGAAGAGGATGCTCTCCTCGACCCGGGCGTAGCTGTTGACCCTCACCCCCGGGCCGATGATCGACCGCTGCACGCGGCCCCCGGAGAGGATCGCGCCGGGGCAGACGAGGCTGTCGGTCGCCTCGCCGCGGCGGCCGTCGGGTCCCTCGTCGGCAAACACGAACTTTGGCGGCGGGTAGGCCGGGTGGTGGGTGCGGATCGGCCAGTGCTCGTCGTAGAGGTTGAGTTGCGGATCCACCTCCACCAGGTCCATCGTGGCCTCGTAGTAGGCGTCGAGCGTGCCCACGTCCCGCCAGTAGGCGTCGCGCTTGCGGTTCTCGTCGCGAAACGGGAAGGCCTGCACGCCGTGGGTTTCGACCAGCCGCGGCAAGAGATCGTGACCGAAGTCGTGGCGGCTGCCCCGGTCGTCGGCGTCGAGCCGCAGCTGCTCGAGGAGGAAGTCGGCCGAGAAGCAGTAGATCCCCATCGAGGCCAGCGCCTTGCCGGGATCGGCCGCGTAGGGTGGCGGATCGGCCACCTTCTCGCGGAAGCCCCGCACCCGGCCCGAGCCGTCCACGGCCATCGTGCCGAACTCGGCGGCCTCTGCGCGGGGGATCGGCAGCGCTCCCACGGTCACGTCGGCGCCGCTCTCCTCGTGGGCGGTGATGAGCGCCTGGTAGTTCATCTTGTAGATGTGGTCGCCGGCGAGCACGACCACCAGTCGCGGAGCCGCCTGCTCGAGCGAATAGATGTTCTGATAGACCGCGTCGGCCGTGCCCAGATACCAGTGCTCGTCCACCCGCTGCTGCGGCGGGAGCACGTCGAGAAACTCGCCCAGGTCGCGGCAGAAGAACCGGTGCCAGCCGAGGTTCAGGTGGCGGTCGAGGCTGCGGCCCTTGTACTGCGTGAGCAGCAGGAGCCGCTTGAGCCCGCTGTTGAGACAGTTGGAGAGCGCGAAATCGACGATCCGGTAACTGCCCCCGAAGGGCACGGCCGGCTTCGCGCGGTCGCGGGTGAGCGGATCGAGCCGGGCACCGCGGCCGCCTGCGAGCACCACGGCCACCACGTCCCGCAACCGGCGGGGATCGACGTCGTGCGACCGCATCTAACGGGCCTCCTCGATTCCGCCAACTGGGGGACACTGCCACTGAATATACGCGCACCCCCTGTTCGCGGGCGATACTGACGGGAAAACGCGGCGGATGGTAAGCGAATCGACACCCGCGCAGAGCCCCCAGGCTGCCCGACCCGCCGCGGGCCGGGCCAGCGCGTTGTTCGGGAAGCCCCGGCAAGCGGTCTGGCGGGGGCGCTGGTTCGCCTCTACCTTCCCTCCGCCGTCCCGTCGCCCCGGGGCGCTGCCTTGCCTCCTCCCCAGGGAACTCGAGCGACATGGCCAGCCGGTCGAAGCCAGAGCGGCGTTCCGAGCGTGGAAACGACACCATGGAAGCGATCAAGCCGCTGATCGTGCTCGGCCTGTTCGGCACGATTCTCTACGGCGCCTACACGGTCGTGCAGAAGGGGCCGTCGCCGGAAGCCGGCCAAGCCGCGATGAGCGAAGCCCCCGCCTTCGCCCCGCCGGCCGTCGAGGTACCGCCGCAATCTGGACCAACAGCATCGCCGGCAACTCCCGCGCCGCCGCTGCCCGTACCACCCGGCGTGGCAGCCGCGCCAGTCGCCCCGCCTGATCCCATCGTGGCCCCGACAGCGCTGCCCGTGGCGCCTCCTGCCGCCGTGGTGGATGCCGCGCCGCCCGAGGCCGCCCCGACCCTGCCGGCCGCCGTTGCCGCCGCGCCGGCTGTTCCACCGCCGCTCGAAGCCGCCGCGATCCCCGCGCCGCAGGCGCCGCCAGCTGCCGCAGGGGGTTTCACCGAAGCCGCCGTCGCCACGGCCGCCGTGGCCGGCCTGGCTGCCGGAGCCGCAGCCGCCACGGCTGCCGCTCCCGCGCCTCCCGCCGTCGCCTCACCGCCGGGCGCTCCGACCTACCTCGCCGCCGAGTCGGCGCCGCCGCCCGCCCAGGAAGACGTGGCCGTCGCAGGTGGCGACGGCGGTGACCGCCCCGAGCGGCTTGCCGCGCTCGCC
>CAMCPF010000166.1 GCA_945876515.1 Candidatus Kuenenia stuttgartensis | reverse complement strand
CGGGCCGCTACGTCTCCTGGTCGAACCACTCCAATCGTCTGATCCCGGTCTACACCTTCGGGCTCGGCCTCGACGCCGTGGCTGGGCCCAAGAGCGTGTATCGCGACGAGCCGCGGCTCACGAAGCTCTACGGTCGCCTGCCCGAGCACACGCTCAACCCAGCAGCTGACTACTTCGATCAGACCGATGTCTACACACTGCAGTTGGCCGCCGCCGAGGCCGGCAAGAAATACATCGTGCTCGTCGTCTTCGACGGGATGGACTGGACGATGACCCGCGTCGCAGCGATTGCCACTACCGGCCGCGTCGCCTACTCCGAGGGCCGCGGCACCGGCTTCGCCTTTCAGGACTACCGGGGCTGCCCGACCGACTTCGGGCTCTGCGTCACGAGCCCCGCCAACGACGGCACCAAGACCGACGTCGATGCCCAGGCCGTCAAAAACCCAGGTGGCAAGACTCCGGGCGGTTACGACGCCGGGCGCGGCGGCGTTACGGCCTGGGATCCGCGGGTCAACCTCACCTATCTGATCGGCCGCGACCGCGATCGGCCCCACGCGGTCACCGACTCGGCCGCCTCGGCCACGTCGCTGTGTGCCGGCCGCAAGACCTACAACGACGCGATCAACGTGGGGCCTGATGGGGGGCAACTCGAGCCCCTGGCCAGGCTGCTCCAGGCGCGGGGCTTCGCGACCGGGGCCGTTTCGAGCGTGCCGATCCCGCATGCCACGCCGGCCTGCGCCTACGCCAACAACGTCTCCCGCGACGACTATCAAGACATCTCGCGCGACATGGTCGGCGAACCGTCGGTGGCCCACCCGACGCCGCTCCCCGGCCTCGACGTGGTGATCGGGGCTGGATTCGGCGTGGAGGCGGCCGACGACTTCGCCCAGCAGGGGCGAAACTACGAGCCCGGCAACAAGTATGTGGCTGGCTCCACGCTGGCGGCGATCGACGCGGCGAAGGGGGGGCGGTATCGCGTGGCAAGCCGGACGGCCGGACGGTCGGGCGCTGAACTGTTGGCCGGGGCGGCCCGCGACGCGGCCGCGAACAACCTCCGCCTATTCGGCTTCTTTGGAACAGCCCAGGGCAATCTGCCGTTTCGCACCGCCGACGGCGACTTCAATCCCGGCAACTGCAATCCGGAGGGCCCTGGCCCCGAGGAGGACCGGCTGCGGAAGAAGTACGGCTCGCAGATCCACTATGCCGAGGCCGACGTGGAGGAAAACCCGACCCTGGCCGAGATGACCGCGGCCGCTCTCGACGTGCTCGGCCGCCGGGAGCGGTTCTGGCTGATGGTGGAGGCGGGCGACGTCGATTGGGCCTCGCACGCCAACAACCTCGACACCGCGATCGGCGCCGTGCAGAGCGGCGACGCCGCCTTCCGGGCGGTGGTGGACTGGATCGAGCGGCGCGACGCCTGGGCCGAAAGCGCTGTGATCGTGACGAGCGACCATGGCCACCTGTTCGTGCTCACCCAGCCGGAGGCCCTGGCGGGCGACCGGGCGGCGGCGACGCCGTGAGCGGTGCGGCGCGGGTGCGAACCGCCCGCGTTCAGGCTACGATGCCGCCTCACCCGAGGAGAAAAGCATGGCTGCCCCCCGCACCCCGATCGTCGCCGGCAACTGGAAGATGAACCTCGACCGCTCCCGCGGCGTCGCCCTCGCGACGGCCGTGGCGGGCCGCCGCGGCGAGGCGGCTGGCGTCGAACTCGTCCTCTGCCCGCCGGCGGTCTACGTCCTGCCGGTCGCGGAAGCCTTGGCCAAGGCGGGGGGCGACGTGGCCGTCGGCGGCCAGAACGCCTCCGACAAGGAGAGCGGCGCCTTCACCGGCGAGGTGGCGCCGGCGATGCTCCTCGATCTGGGCTGCCGATACGTGATCCTGGGCCACTCCGAGCGCCGCACGCTGTATGGTGAGACCGACGCGGTGGTGAACTCCAAGACGAAGGCGGCCCTCGCGGCTGGGCTCGTGCCGATCGTGTGCGTCGGCGAGACGCTCGCCGAGCGGGAGGCCGGCCGCACCACGGCCGTGGTCACCGAGCAGATCAACGGCTCGCTCGCCGGCCTCGATGCCGCCAGTCTGGAGAAGACGGTAGTGGCCTATGAGCCCGTCTGGGCGATCGGCACCGGCAAGGTGGCCACGCCCGAGCAGGCGCAGGAGGTGCACGCCACGATCCGGGGATTGCTCGCCGGACTGTCGTCGGCGGCCACCGCGGCAAGGGTGCGGATCCAGTACGGCGGCAGTGTGAAGCCCGACAACGCGGCCGAACTCGCCGCCTGCCCCGACATCGACGGGGCGCTCGTGGGGGGCGCGAGCCTCAAGGCCGACGACTTCCTGGCGATCGCCAAGGCGTTCGCAGGCCGCAAGGCCTGAGCCCGCGGCCGGACAGGCCCGGGTTCCCCGCTGCCCGGGAGAGCGACTATATTTGCGGCCCGTCGGAATCATCCCCCGCCGGCGCCTACCGGAGCCCTCGTTCTCATGCCCCTGCTCGTCCGCTTCACGCTTGGCTTCATGCTCGTCTTCATGGCGCTGTTCCTGATCGCGCTGGTGCTCATCCAGCGGGGCAGGGGGGGCGGTCTGGCGGGGGCGTTCGGCGGCGCAGGGGGGCAGAGCGCCTTCGGCACGAAGGCCGGCGACCTGTTCACCCGGATCACGGTGGCGGTGGCCGCGATTTGGATCCTGCTCTGCATCCTGGCGGTGAACGTGCTCGGCACGACGCGGACCCGCCTGGCGCCGACGCTCGGCGGTGCGGCGGCCACCGCACCGGGCGGAAGCGGCACCGCTGACGCCGAGATGGAGCCGGCCGAGCCGGAGACCAAGCCGGACGGTGCCGCGCAGCCCGCCGCCGGAGACACGCAGCCCGCCGCCGGAGAGACGAAGCCCGCCGAGGCGGAAGCCAAGGCGAGCGAAGCCACGCCGAAGTCTGCCGAGCCCGAGGCGAAGGCACCTGATACGACCCCGAAGGCCGCCGAGCCCGAGGCGAAGCCGGCCGCGCCCGCGGCCGAGTGACCATGCCCACGAGCATGACCGGCTGTGGCGAGGGAGTGGCCGCAGCCGGTGGCAGCAGTTGCCGCGTCGAGTTGCGAAGCGTCAACAACCGGGCCTTCAAGTTTTCCCTTCGGGCTCGCGAGGGGCTCGTGGGGCTCGAGCCGCGGGCCGAAGCGGTCGTCCGTCGCCGCGTGCGGCGGGGCACTGTCCACATGGGGCTCGACCTCACCGGCCCGGCCGCGGTGGCGCCGCGGCGAATCGACCGCGTGCAGCTGGCGGCCTATCTCGATGACCTCGACGAGTTCTGTGCCGGCCGCGTGCTCGCCGTGCCGCGAGCGGTCGATGCGCTGCTCGGTCTGCCCGGCGTGACCTGCGAGGCGACGGCAGACGCCGCCGCGCTCGAGGCGGCCTGGCCGCTGGTGGCCGAGGCGCTTCGTAGGGCCCTCGATGCGCTCGATGGGATGCGGCGGGCCGAGGGGCAGTCGCTCGCCGATGACATGCTCGGGGCGTGCGCCGAGATCGGTCGGCTCGTGGGGGCGATCCGGGAGCGGGTGCCGCAGGCGGTGGCGCGGCACCGGGAGCGGCTACAGGAACGCGTCGTCAACCTTCTGGCCGACCGGGGCGTGACGCTCGCTGAGGCCGACTTCGCTCGCGAGGTGGCGCTCGTCGCCGACCGCACCGACATCGCCGAGGAGCTCGTGCGGCTGGAGAGCCACCTGACCCAGTTCCGCAGCCTGCTGGCCGAGGAGTCGACCGGCCGGCAGCTCGATTTTCTGGCCCAGGAACTCGCCCGGGAGGCCAACACCGTGGCCGCCAAGAGCGCCGACGTCGGGATCGCCCACGCGGTCGTGGAGGTCAAGACCCACGTGGATCGCCTCCGCGAGCAGGTGCAAAACCTGGAGTGAGCGGGGCCGTTTCTCCGGACCGGCTCCTTCCGGTACAACATCGCAATGGCAGAGCGGCCCGGGAAACTCGTCGTCATGTCCGGCCCTTCCGGGGTGGGCAAGACCACGCTCCTGCGACGGCTCTTGGCGGCGTTTCCCGCCCTCGTGCCCAGCGTCTCGGCCACCACCCGGCCGCCCCGCAAGGGGGAGCAGGACGGCGTCGACTACCACTTCCTAGCCCCCGAGGCCTTCGAGCGGCGGCGGGAGGCCGGGGAGTTCCTGGAATGCTGCCGCGTCTACGGCCGGCAGCACTGGTACGGCACCCTGGTGGAAGAGGTGGCCCCCCGTCTGGCCGCCGGAATGTGGGTCGTGCTGGAGATCGACGTGGAGGGTACACTGTCGATTCTCGAAAAGTATCCCGAGGCGATCACGATCTTCGTCGAGCCGTCCCACCCCGACCAGTTGCTCGAGCGGCTTCGCGGCCGTGGCACCGAGTCGCCGGAGGCGATGGCCCGCCGGCTCGAGGTGGCCCGCCGGGAGCTCTTGGAGGCCCATCGCTACCGCCACCGCGTCGTCAACGAAAACGTCGACGAGGCGCTGGAGCGGGTGCAGGGCATCCTCGCGGGCGAAGGCTTCGGGCCGGCCGCGAGCAACGCACACCAGGCATCCATCCCCCCGACCAATCAAGGAGTCAGCGCATGATCGACGACCTGCGGGAAGAGGCGATCGTCAACAAGGTGGGAGGGCGGTTCAAGCTGTCCACCCTCATCCAGAAGCGGTTGGTGGCGCTCAACGCCGGCGGCCGCCCGCTGGTGGACGTCGCCACCGACGACAAAATGCAGATCGTGATCGAGGAGATCAAGCAGGACAAAATCTTCCTCGACACCTCCATGAACCTACGGATCACCGGTGAGTCCACCGAGGCCGGCGGCCCGCTCGACTTCGACCCGACCTTGCTGTAACCACTTGCAGGCGTGGGCAGCGAGGGGTTGCCCATGCCCTGGGAGCCGGCGTTGGCGGCAAGCGCAGGCAGGATGCCGAAAGCGCAGCCGGCATCGAGTGAGCGAAGGGCCGGAAGCCCGGAGCGAACGTCCGGCGACGGGGCTGGGCGGCCCCGAGCCGACAGTTGAGGTCGTGCTTTTTGATTGTGGCCGAGAGGCTGCGTGAAGGTTCTGCCATGAGCATCGCGGAGCGGGAGATCGTGCTGGGTGTCAGCGGCGGGATCGCGGCCTACAAGGCGGCGGCCCTGGCGAGCACGCTCGTGCAGCGCGGGGCCGGCGTCACGGCCTTGCTAACCCGTAACGCCAGAAAGTTCATCGGGGCCGCCACGTTCGCTGCGCTCACCGGCCGGCCCGTGGCGACGCGGAGCTTTGATCCCGGTCGGTATCCACTCGGGGCCCACATTGAACTGGCCGCGCGGGCCGATCTGGTGATCGTGGCGCCCGCCAGCGCCGATTTCCTGGCCAAGGCCGCCGGTGGCGCCGCCGACGACCTACTGACCACGCTGATCCTGTGCGCGGAGTGCCCCGTGCTCGTGGCCCCGGCGATGAACGCGGCGATGTGGGCCAAGGCCGCGGTGCAGCGAAACGTCGATCGGCTGGCAGCCGACGGCTTCCACGTGATCCCGCCCGGCAGCGGCTGGCTCTCCTGCCGCAAGGAGGGCACGGGCCGGATGGCCGAGCCCGACGAGATCGCGGCCATGATCGAGCAGACGCTGGCTGCGCGGCCGGCGGGGCGGGGCTAAAGCCGCAGGGAGCGCCCGACACGCCGATGGCGAAGATCCTGCTCACGGCCGGTCCCACCCGGGCCTTCATCGACGACGTGCGGTATCTCACGAACGCGTCGAGCGGGCGGATGGCGGCAGCCCTGGCGGCAGCCGCGCTCGCCCGCGGCCACGACGTGACGATCGTCAGCGGGCCGGTGCACGTCGCCTATCCGAAGGCAGCCCACGTGATTCCGGTGGTCACCACGGCGGAAATGCTCGCCGCTTCGCTCGCAGAACTGGCCCGCTCTGACGGCGTGATCGCGGCCGCGGCGCCCTGCGACTTCGAGCCGGTGCGGAAGGTGACCGGCAAGATTCCGCGGGCTGGCGCCGGGCTCACGCTCGAACTCAAGCCCACGCCCGACGTGATCGCCACGCTCGCCCGGAAGTCGCCGCGGCGGCAGTGGTTCGTGGCCTTCGCGCTCGAGCCGGGGGCCGATCCGAAGCGGGCCTTCGCCAAGATCGAGGCCAAGCGGTGCGACCTGATCGTGGTGAACGACCTGACCGCGATGGAGGGCACCGAGACGGCCGTGACGGTCTACGACCGCCGCCACGAGGCCGTGGGGAGCCGGGCCGGCAGCAAGCGGGCGGTGGCGGGCTGGCTGATCCGGCTGTTCGAGAGCCGCCTGCCGGCGGGAACTGAGTAGACTTCCGGGCCCCGTCAGCCAGTCCCTGCGAGACCCCGCCATGATCACAGTCGCCGTGCTGGGCGCCACCGGCTACACCGCCCTCGAGGCCATCAAGATCCTGCTCCGGCATCCGGAGGCGAAGATCGTCGCCGTCACCAGCCGGCAGGAGGGTAAGCCGCCGATCTCGACCGTCCACCCGAGCCTCGTCGGTCGGCTCGAACTGCCGCTCGAAGACCTGGAGCCCGAGGAGGTGGGCCGGCGGGCCGACTGCGTGTTTGGCTGTTTGCCGCACTGCGCGAGCGCTGAGATCCTGCCCAGGGTGCTCGCCGCCGGGGCGAGGGTGGTCGATTTTAGCGCCGATTACCGCCTCGACGATGCGGCCACCTACCTCGAGTGGTATGGCCACGAGCACCCCGATACCGGACGGCTTGGCGGCACCGTCTACGGCCTGCCTGAGTTGTTTCGGGAGCGGATCGTGGGGCAGGCGCTGGTCGCCAATCCGGGCTGCTA
>CAMCPF010000165.1 GCA_945876515.1 Candidatus Kuenenia stuttgartensis | reverse complement strand
GTCCGCGGTCGATTCCCCCTGGCCTGGTGCCTGCTGGGCGGGGCCACCGCGTTCCATCCGATCGTGGGCGGCTGGGCGATGCTGGCCGCAGCGGCGGCGTGGGCCATTGGCCCGCGGACTCCCGGCCAGTGCCGGCTGCCGATCGTCGCCGCGCTCCTCGTCGTGGGTGCGGCTCTGGCGGCGGCGGGCGTGGTGCCAGCGCTGATGCTCTCCGCGGGTGCCGATGCCACCACGCGGGCCGAGGCCGCGCGAATCTACGTCGTGGAACGACTGCATCATCACCTGCTCCCGCAGACGTTTCCCGTGGGGTTCATCCCGCGGCACGTGCTGGCGATCGTCGCCTGGTGGCTGCTCGACCGACTGGCTCCCGCGAACCCGGCCCGGGCCAGGCTGACCCGGTTCACCCTCGCCGCACTCGGGATCTCGCTCGCGGGGCTCGTGATCGCGGCCTGCGAGAGCTGGGCTCCGGCGGCGATCCACGGCCTGCTGCGGTTCTACTGGTTTCGACTGGCCGACGTGGTGGTGCCGCTGGCGCTCGCGTTCTCGGCCGTTGCCGTCCTCGCCGACGACGCCACCTGCCGCCGGCTCTTCTCCGTGTCGCCGCCGGTGATCCGCGGCATCGTCGGCCTCTTGCTGCTGGCGGACATCGCGGCCGAGTCGAAGCACTGGCCGCTGCCGGGCCGTGCCCTCACCGCTCGCGGCGACTCCAAGGTCGAGGCCGCGGCCTGGGCCGACATCTGTGGCTGGGTGAAGGAGCACGTGCCACCGGGCACCTGCGTGCTCACGCCCCGAGGCGCGGCGAGCTTCACCTGGCGAACGGGCCTGCCGGAGGTCGTGGGCTGGAAGAACAGCCCCCAGGACGCCGCCTCGCTCGTGGAATGGCGAAAGCGGATCACCGACTGCTTCTCGGCCGACGGCACGCTCCGCGACATGGAACGCTCGACGGCCGCCCTCGGGGAGGCGCGGATGCGAAGCGTGGCCCAACGCTACGGTGCGACGATCGCGATTGTGCCGCTCGATTCCCCCGGCCTGGCGCAACTCACCTTCAAGCGGCTCCACGCCAACGACCGCTACGCGGTCTTGGAGCTCGCCGAGTGACCGATGACCGGCGCAAACCTGTTCGTCAGAGCGGCACGCCCAACTTGGCCGCCTTGAGCCGCATCACGTGCTGGAAGGCGGGAAACGGATACTTCTTGCCGCGGCCGATCGCCCACGTGTAGGTGGCATCCACCACCTGCTCCGGCAACTTGCCCCCGCGCACGAGGTCAGCCACCTGCTCGCAGAAGGCCACGTCGGCGGGCGCCTTAACCCGCAGCCCGGTGGCCAGCCTGTCAGCCAAGTCGGCCACGTTGCCAGGCGCCCGCTCAGCAGCCGTCGCGTGGACGGACAGCACGAACACCAGCAGCAGCCACGACGAAAACCGCATGGGCACATCTCCCGGGGGTCGCGGAGGGTGGCAAGCAACCGTACGCAAGTCAAGACGAACTGGCGTCACGCCCACCGGGCCATCCCTAGGCCGCGAGGGGTTGCCCGTGCCAATCGAGCGGCGTAGGAAACCGAGCGCAGCCCGGAGGGCGAAAGCGAGGGTTCCTCCTAGCGACCGGAGGGCAGGATGCCCGAAGGAAGCGTCCGGCGAGATGGCACGGGCAGCCCCGAGCCCGCGCGCAAGGCCCCCCGAGCGCCCGGGCGACGGGGGCCGGCAGCCCCGAGCCCGCGCGCAAGGCCCCCCGATCGTCCGGCGATGAGGCTCGGGCAACCCTGAGCCCACGTCACCAAAACGCTCACGCTCCCCCGAGCGCCGTCTCCGTCTCGTTGAAGATCCGCTCGAACTCCGCCCGGGTGCGGGCGGTCACGGCCTGCACGTCGCGGACGAGGTCGTCGGGCCGCTCGTAGCCGAGCAGGTGGGCAAGCTTCCGCTGCTCGTCGGGCACGGAGGGAAAATCGTGCCGGCCGACGGCGTCGAGCAGCCGCAGCCGGCCCTCGATCGACCGGAGCGTGCGGTAGGCCCGTTCGAGAAACTGCCGCCGCTCGTCGCTGACCAGGCCCGCCGCATGGAGGGCCACGAGGCCCGCGAGCGTCTCGGTCGAGCGCACCGCGGGCAGGCGGCCGCCGTGCACGAGCTGCAGCATCTGCACGATGAACTCGATGTCCACCACGCCGCCGGGGCCACGCTTCAGGTTCGAGGTCTTGGCCCCCTCCTCCATCCGATATCGCATCCGGCGGATGCTCTCGACCTCCTCGGCCGTCCAGCGCCGGCCGTAGGTGGCCGCCTCGATCACCTGCTCGGCCGCAGCCGCCGCCGGCGGCGAGCCGGCCACCACCCGCGCCTTCACCAGCGCCTGCCGCTCCCAGACGGCCGCCGGGCCATCGGGGGCGAAGTAGCGGGCGAACTCGGCCAGCGACGTGGCGGGGGGGCCGCTTCGGCCGGAGGGACGGAGCCGCGAGTCCATCTCGTACAGCCGGCCCTGCGGGCCGAACTCGTTGAAGACCCGCATCGTTCGCTGGGCGAGTTCGCCGAAGAAATGGGTGTTGCTCGTACCGGCGGCGGTGCGCCGCCGAGGCAGCGACGCTCCGTCGTGGTCGTAGAGAAACACCACGTCCAGATCGCTGGCGTAGTTCAGCTCGCGACCGCCGAACTTGCCCATCGCCAGGACGATCGGCCCGGCGGGCTGGCCGGCCCCCGGGCCGTCGCCCGCCATTGGCTGCCCGAGCCGCTCGACCAGCCGCGTCTCCTCGGCCGCCACCACCTGCTGCACGAGCGTCTCGGCGATGGCGGAGAGGGCGGTGGTGGTGGTCTCGGCGTCCTGCCGGCCGAGCATGTCCCGCACGCCCACCCGCAGCTGCTGCGAGGCCCGGAAGGCGTGGAGGATCGGCGCGAGGTCCGCGGCACCCCGGCAGAGTTCGGCCAGGTTCACCTCGAGCTGGGCCGCGGTCGGCAGCCGCTCGATCAGCAGACTGTCGAGCAGCTCGTCGATCATGCCCGGATTGGTGACGAGCAGCCGCGCCAGAAACGGGCTCGACGCGCAGAGCCGCACCGTCAGGTCGAGCGACGGTGGATTGAAGCTGAACAGCTCCCAGAGCACTCCCTTGCCGCCGAGCGAGTCGGCAACGTCCACGAGCGTGGCCAGCGTGGCGTCGGGGTCCGGCGTGCGGCCCACCGCAGCCAGCAGCCGCGGTGCGATCGCGGCGAGAAAATGGCGGCAGCGACGGGTCGAGAGGAACCGCACCCGCTCCTCGGCCAGCGACGCCAAGGCCCGGGCCGCGGCGGGCACGTCGCGAAACCCGTGGCCGCCGAGCACCGCGTGGACCGTGTCGGCCGGCGGGTCGGGGTCGAGGACGAGATCTACCTCCGGCTCGGGGTCTGCGTCGTCGGGGAAGGCGTCGTGCAGGAGATGGTCGAGGATCCGGCGATTGACGTCGGTGGCGTCGGCCAGCTCCGCGCGAAACCGCTCGCGGCCCTCCGCGCCAGCCGGCGCGCCGCAGCGGACAGCCAGCCGGCCGAGCTCGAGGTCGTCCCGCGGCACCGCGTGGGCCTGACGGTCGTAGAGCACCTGGATCCGGTGCTCGACCGTCCGCAGGAGCGTGTAGGTCTTCTCCAGGATCGCCCGCTCCTGGTCGGTCAGGCTGCCGGCCGCGGCGAGCCGGCGAATGGCTTCCAGCGTGTTGCCCGAGCGGACAGCCGGGTTGTCGCCGCCGGCGAGCAACTGCAGAAACTGGATCGTGAACTCCACGTCACGGATCCCGCCACGGCCCTCCTTGACGTCGGCGCCGTCGGTGCCAGCGCGGATCGCCCGCCGCTCGATCCGCCGCTTGAGCGCCTTGATGCCGCTGATGTCGGCCCGGGTGAGCCAGCGGCGGTAGACCCAGGGCTCGAGCTCAGCGACCAGCCGGCTCGCGAGGGCGATGTCGCCCGCGATCGCGCGGGCCTTCACCCAGGCCTGCCGCTCCCACGTGCGGCCGAGTTGGTCGTAATACTGCAGCATCGCGTCGAGCGCGAGGCTGGCAGGCCCGGCCGAGCCGTGCGGCCGCAGCCGCAGGTCCACCCGCAGCCCACCGCCGGCCGGCGACGGCGACGTGATCAGCCGCACCGTCTCCTGCACGACCCGGTCGAAGAACTCCTGGTTCGTGCAGGGCTTGGATCCCACCACTCGGCCGTCGGCCGAGTGCACGAACACGAGATCGATGTCGCTCGAATAGTTGAGCTCGGAGCCGCCCAGCTTGCCGAGCGCCACCGCGGCGATCGTGGCGGGCCGGCCATCGAGCCCGCGGGGCGTGCCCCGCTGCCTGGTGACCTGCCGCACCGCCGTGGCCAGCGCTACCTCGACCACGCAGTCGGCCACGTGTGAAAGCTGGCCCGTGACGATCTCGAGCCGCTGGCCGCCGACGATGTCGCCGTAGGCGACCCGCAGCAGTTGCCGCCGGCGAAACCGCCGCAGCGCCGCCCGCACCACATCGGGGTCGTCGCTGCCGCCGATCTCGGCGGCGAGCATCGCGGCCAGCGCCTCCTTCTTCTCGGGGCGGCCGCGGCCAAGCCGCACCTCCTCCCAGGCCTCCGGGTCGCCGATCACTGTCTCGGCCAGGAAGGGGCTCGCCGAGAAGATGGCCACCAGCACGCCGAGGCTCTCAGGGTCGCGGTCGAAGAGCGTCGCCGTCGAGAGTGGGCTGCGGACAGCCGCGATGAATCGCTCCAGCGCCACGAGCACACGATCGGGGTCGCTCGCCGCCGGCAAGAGTGCCGCGAGCCGCTCGCCCAGCGAATCGATCAGGTCGAAGGTCAGTCCATGGGCCGCGAGCGCCGTGAGCGCGCGATGCGCCGCCGCGGGATCGGTGAGGCCGGCCTCGCGACCCCACGCGATAGCTGCGGCGGGATCGTCGATCAGCCGCGACACGTCAACCCTCGGCCGGCGGCGAAGCCGAGCGCGGGGCGAGTGGCGCGATCTCGTAGAGCGGGGCCGACTCTCCCGAAAAGCCGAGCCCCTCGAGCGGCACGGCGTCGGCCAGGCCGTCGGCGACGCGGCCGGAAAGCGACCAGGCCCCGGCCTCGTCGATCTCCACGTCGATGATCCGGCCGACCAGTCGCCGCGGCGCATCGAAGACCACGATCCGGTCGCACATCGTCCGGCCCGAAAGCTGGACGGTGTCGTCGGGGCCGGCCTCGACTCCCCGCTTCTCGTCCCGGGCTGAAAGCCCCTCCACGAGCACGTGCTGCCGCGTGCCCAGGAACCGCTGGTTGCCCGCGAGGCTTGCCTCGGCCTGGGCCTCGAGCAGGAGCCGATTGCGCTCCTTCTTCACCTCTTCCAGCACGTCGTCCGGCAGCCGCTCGTGGGCCTTGGTGCCCGGCCGCGGGCTGTACTTGAAGATAAAGCTGTTCTTGAAGCCCACGGTCCGGACGAGATCGAGCGTGAGCTCGAACTCCGCGTCGGTCTCGCCGCAATAGCCGACGATGAAGTCGCTCGTCACGGCCGCGTGGGGGATCGCCTCCCGCACCCGGCCGAGCATCTCCATGTAGTCGCCGATCGTATAGCCCCGCTTCATCCGGGTGAGCACCGCGTCGGAGCCGTGCTGGGCGGGCACGTGCAGGTAGTGGCACACCTTGGGCAGGTCGCGGACGGCCGCGATCAGATCGTCGGTCATGTCCCGCGGATAGTTGGTGACGAACTTGATTCGGTCGAGCCCGTCGATTCGATCGAGGAGCGCGAGCAGGTCGGCTAGCCGCGTGGTGCGGCCGCCGTCTTTGTATCGGTAGGAGTTGACGGTCTGGCCGATCAGCGTGATCTCGCGGCAGCCTTCGGCCACGAGCTTCCTGGCCTCGGCGAGGATCGTGTCGGGAGAGCGGGCCTGCTCCGGGCCGCGGACATGCGGCACCACGCAGAACGCGCAAAACTTGTCGCAGCCGGTCTGGGTGCGGATGAAGGCCTGGAACGGCGTGGGCCGCATCCCGGGGTCACGGTCGGGGTCGTAGCTCTCGAAGGAGCGGGCGATCGCCTCGCGGGCGGCACCCTTGCGATCGAGGCTCACCTCCAGCTTCGGGCCACCGCCGGCGAGCACGTCGGCCACGAGCGCCGGCACCTGGTGGAGTTGGCCGGGGCCCACGACGAGATCCACCCACGGGGCCCGCCGCCGGACGAGCTCCTGATCTTTCTGGGCCATACAGCCGAGCACGCCCACGACGAGCTGGGGCTTCTTCTGCTTCTCGAACCGGATCCGCCCGAGGGCCGAGTAGATCTTGTCTTCGGCGTGCTGCCGGACGGAGCACGTGTTGTAGAAGACGGCGTCGGCCTCGGCTGGCCCCGCGGCCATTTCCCAGCCCTGCCGGCGAAGCGCCGCCACGACGAGCTCGCTGTCGAGCACGTTCATCTGGCAGCCGACGGTCTCGATCCAGAGCCGCTTGGTCATGGGGCGGATTCTACTCCGCCCGCCGTGAGTTCGGGAGCCGTTCGCAGGACTCCGTCTCCAGGAAGCCGCAATCGCGTGAGCGATGCGGGCTGAGCAACGTGCCGCTCCTTCTCCAGGAAGCCGCAATCGCGTGAGCGATGCGGACTGCTGCCCGCCCGCCGCGCGGCTCGGGGTCGCCCGTGCCCCGTCGCCGGGCGTTCGCGGATGCCATCGTGGCATCCGCTCACTCGATGATTTCTCCGCTGCGCCATCCTGGCTCGCGGAGAACTCAAACGCCGGCTCGCGGGGCATGGGCAACCCCTCGCTGAGTGCAGGCCCGACTCGGGAAGCGTAACGCCGTAAGGCGTACGGCTGCCGACGAGCGGAGGCGTTGGCACGTCACT
>CAMCPF010000164.1 GCA_945876515.1 Candidatus Kuenenia stuttgartensis | reverse complement strand
GACCCGCAGCCGGCTGGCCGAGGCGGTGGAGCTTGCGCTCAAGACGGGCGGCGGGCAGGTGATCGTGGCGGAGGAGCACGAGAAAGGACGAGGAGACGGTCCCTTGCGGGGACAGTCCCCGGACCTCGTGCTCTCGAGCCGCTATGCGTGCGCCGCCTGCGGCGTGAGCTACGACACGCCCGAGCCGCAACTCTTCAGCTTCAATAGCCCGCAGGGGGCCTGCCCGGCCTGCGAGGGGCTGGGCGACATCTACGGCATCGATCCCGCGAAGCTGGTCACGAACCCCGAAAAGACGCTCCGCAAGGGGGCGCTCGGCGTGCTCGGCAGCTACCGCGAGATGCCCCGCTGGATGCGGCGGCTGTTCAACGGCGTGGCCGCCCATGCCGAGGCCAAGAAGAAGCTCCCGCCCGGCACGCTCCTCGACACGCCCTGGAAAGACCTCACGCCGGCCCAGAAGAAGATCTGGCTCGACGGCACGGGCGTGGACGACATCAAGCTCTCCTGGAAGCGGGGCCGCGCCGAGCGGGGCGCGAACACGAAGTTCGAGGGCATCCGGCCGCTCCTGGCCAACCGCTGGCGAAACGCCAAAAGCGGGATCATCCGCCGGATGCTCGAGAAGCTGATGAGAATCACGCCCTGCCATGCCTGCCTCGGAGCGCGACTCTCGCCGCAGGCCCGGGCGGTGCGGATCACGACGGCGGCCAAGGGCTGGCCGGCGGCGGGGGGCGGCGAAGGCGGCAAGACGAAACCCACCCGGCGAGCAGACCCCCGGGCACGCGAGCTCTCGCTCGACGCGCTCTGTGCCCTGCCGATCGCCGACGCCCGGGCGTTTTTCTCGGAGCTCGTGCTCGACCAGACGCAGGGGGTGATCGCGGCGGAACTCCTGAAGGAGATCCGCGGTCGGCTCGCTTTTCTCGACGAGGTCGGGCTCGGCTACCTGGCGCTCGACCGCAAGGCCCCCACGCTCTCGGGCGGCGAGAGCCAGCGGATCCGCCTGGCCGCGCAGATCGGCGCGGGGCTCTCGGGCGTGCTCTACGTGCTCGACGAGCCCTCGATCGGCCTGCACCCGCGGGACAACGTCAAGCTCCTGGGCGCGCTCGAGGCGCTCCGCGACAAGGGCAACACGGTGGTCGTGGTCGAGCACGACGAGGACACGATCCGGGCGGCCGACTGGGTGGTGGATTTCGGCCCCGGGCCAGGCAAGCGGGGGGGCGAGGTGGTGGCCGCCGGCACGCCCGACGACGTCGCCAAGACGGCCGAGAGCGTCACCGGGGCGTTTCTCTCGGGCCGCGACGCGATCACCGTGCCGGACGTGCGGCGGAAGCGATCGCCTGCTCGGCTCACGCTCCGCGGCGTCAAGCACAACAATCTCAAGGGCATCGACGTCGAGATCCCGCTGGGCCTGCTCGTCTGCGTGACGGGCGTCTCGGGCAGCGGCAAGAGCTCGCTCGTGGGCGACGTGCTCGAGCCGGCCTTACGGCAGCTGCTTGGCAGCGAGGCGGCGGTGCCCGGTGAGTTCGCCGCCATCGAGGGCACCGAGGCGCTCGACAAGGTGATCGTGATCGATCAGTCGCCGATCGGTCGCACCCCGCGGAGCAATCCGGCCACCTACGTGAAACTCTGGGACGAGATCCGCGGCTTGTTCACGATGCTGCCCGAGGCCAAGAAGCGGGGCTGGAAGGCGGGGCGGTTCAGCTTTAACGTGGCCGGCGGCCGGTGCGAGGCCTGCGAGGGCAACGGCTCGGTGCGGCTCGACATGGATTTTCTGGCGGATGTGTGGGTGACCTGCGAGGTCTGCGGCGGCGCGCGGTTCGCCAAGGACACGCTCGAGGTCCGCTGGAAGGGGAAGAACGTCGCGGAACTTTTGAACATGGAGGTGGGCGAGGCCCTCGAACTGTTCGCCGACGCCCCCGACATCGCAAGAAAACTCCAGACGCTCCATGACGTGGGCCTCGATTATCTGCATCTGGGCCAGCCCTCGCCGACGCTCTCCGGTGGAGAGGCCCAGCGGGTCAAGCTCTCGCGGGAACTGGCCAAGCGGTCAACGGGAAAGACGCTCTACATCCTCGACGAGCCCACGACCGGCCTGCACATGGCCGACGTCCGGCAGTTGCTCACGGTGCTTGAGCGGCTCGTCGAAGCGGGCAACACCGTGCTCGTGGTCGAGCACAACCTCGACGTGGTGAAACGGGCCGACTGGGTGATCGACTTGGGGCCCGAGGGGGGCGCCGGGGGCGGGCGGATCGTGGCCGAGGGCACGCCCGAGCAGGTGGCCCGGGTGAAGGACTCGCTCACCGGCCGGGCGCTCGCTCCCTTGCTCGCGGCCGACAAGGCCCGCGCGGGGCGAAAGAAGCCCGCGGTCCGGCGCAAGAAGGTCGCCGATCCGGCCGCGGCAGTGGCGGCGATGCTCGACTCGGTCGGCAAGCGGTCGATCGATCCGGGGCCGGCGGCGATCACCGTCCGCGGTGCGGCCCTCCATAACCTCAAGCACGTCGATGCCGACATCCCGCGCGGGGCGATGACCGTCTGCTGCGGCCCGAGCGGCAGCGGCAAGACGTCGCTCGCCTTCGACACGCTCTACGCCGAGGGGCAGCGGCGGTACGTCGAGAGCCTCTCCCCCTATGCCCGGCAGTTCGTGGGGCAGGTGCCCAAGCCTCTCTTCGAGCGGATCGAAGGGCTCGCCCCGGCCGTGGCGATCGAGCAGCGGGGAGGCGGCGGCACGCCGCGGAGCACGGTCGGCACGCTCACCGAGATGTACGACCACTTCCGCGTTCTGGCCGCGCGACTCGGCGTGATGCACTGTCCTGACTGCAACACGCCCGTGGGCAGCCAGAGCGTGGATCAGGTGGTGGACCGGCTGCTCGCGCATCCGGCCGAGACACGGCTGCTCCTGCTCGCGCCGATCGAGCTGCGGGTGGGGCAGACGCCCGAGGCGCTCTTCACCCAGCTCCAGGCGGCGGGCCATGTGCGGATTCGGATCGACGGCCGCACACAGCGACTCGACGAGAAGCCCGCGCTCGATCGCAAGCGGAAGAGCCGGCTCGAGATCGTGATCGACCGGGTCACGGCCACGGCCGACGAGCGGAGCCGGCTGGCCCAGAGCATCGAGGCGGCCTTCGACGCGGGGGGCGGCACGATGCTCGTGGCCCGGGCCGTCGAGGGGGCCGAGGAGCCCGACTGGCCGGTGGAGGTGCACAGCCGCCGGCTCGCCTGCCCGGGCTGCGGCCGAGGCTTCAAGCCGCTCGAGCCGCGGCAGTTCTCCTTCAACAGCCCGCTCGGCTGGTGCCCATCGTGCGACGGGCTCGGCACGCGGACGGGCGTGGACCGCAAGGCGCTCGTCCGCGACGACTCGCTCTCGCTGGCCGCGGGCGCGCTCGACCTTTGGCCGTCGCTCTCGGGGCCGGCCGCCAAGTCACTCGGCCGGCCCATGCTCGAGGCTCTCTGCAAGGCCACGGGCCTGCCGAGCGACGTGCCGCTGGCCGACCTCTCGGGCCTCCAGCAGCGGGTGCTCTTCGAGGGCACGGGTGAAAAATGGATCGAGGTGCCACGGCCGGCTGGTGTGAGCGGCAAGGGCCCGTGGTTCGCCTTCCAGTTCAAGGGGCTGGAGGCGGCCTGCGAGGAGGCGGCCCGGCTGGTCGTGGCTCTCCGCGGCAAGGTCGATGCGGTGATGGACGAGGTGCCCTGCAGCGAGTGCGGCGGCAGTCGCCTCGCCGATGTGGCGAGCGCCGTCACGCTCTGGGGCCGCACGCTCGACGTCTGGTGCCGGATGCCCCTGGGTCGGCTCCAGCAGGAACTCGCGGCTGTGTCGCTCGGTGTCGAAGACCGCAAGATCGCCGGTGACCTGCTCCGTGAACTGACCGCCCGGGTGTCGTTCCTCGTGGACGTGGGGCTCGAGTATCTCGACATGGCCCGGCCGGCGGGCAGCCTCTCCGGCGGCGAGATGCAGCGGATTCGCCTGGCTGCCCAAGTGGGCAGCGGCCTGACGGGCGTGCTCTACGTGCTCGACGAGCCCACGATTGGCCTGCACACCCGCGACACCCATCGCCTGATCGCGGCCCTGGGCAAGCTCCGCGACCTGGGCAACACGGTGGTGGTGGTGGAGCACGACCGCGACGTGGTGGCGGCGGCCGATCATGCCCTCGACTTCGGGCCCGGCAGCGGCCGCGAGGGAGGCACGATCGTGGCCCAGGCCGCGCCCAAGCGGCTCGAGTCGCAGCAGCCGAGCGTGACCGGCCCCTATCTCACGAAGCGGCGGGCCTGCGACGCGGTGCTCGCAAAGAAGCTCGCTGGAGGCCGCCGCGAGCCCTCCGGCTGGCTTGAAATCAAGGGCATCCAGCACCGCACGCTCCGCGATCTCGACGCCCGGTTTCCGCTGGGCGTGCTCGGGGCGGTGACCGGCCCGAGCGGCTCCGGCAAGACGTCGCTCGTCCTCGAGGTGCTCTGGCGGGCGCTGGCCCGGCGGCTGCACGCAGCACGCGAGCAGCCGGGGCGGTTCGCCAAGCTCACGGGCCTCGACCGGATCGACAAGGTGATCCTCGTGGATCAGGAGCCGATCGGCACCACGCCCGGCTCGACGCCCGCGACCTACACCGGCGTCTTCGACCCGATCCGGCAGATCTTTTCCAAGGTGCCCGAGAGCCGCACTCGGGGCTTCACGCCGCGGACGTTCTCTTTCAACGTGGCCGGTGGCCGCTGCGAGGCCTGCGAGGGGCTGGGCCGCCGCCGGGTGGAGATGCACTTCCTGCCCGACGTATGGGTGGAGTGCGAGCACTGCAAGGGGCGGCGGTATTCGAGCGAGACACTCCACGCCAAGTGGCACGGCAAATCAATCGCCGACGTGCTCGAGATGAGCGTGGCCGAGGCGGCCGAGTTCTTCGCCCCGGTCTCGCAGGTGGCGCGGATCCTCGACACGCTCGTGGACGTCGGCCTCGGTTACATCACGCTCGGCCAGCCGGCCCCGCAGCTCTCGGGCGGCGAGGCCCAGCGGGTCAAGCTCTCGCGGGAGCTCGCCAAGCCCGGCACGGGCAAGACGCTTTACATCCTCGACGAGCCGACCACGGGGCTGCATTTCAGCGACATCGAGAAGCTGCTCCACGTGCTCGAACGGCTCGTGGACTCAGGCAACACGGTGCTCGTGGTGGAGCACAACCTCGAGGTGATCGCGGCGGCCGACTGGGTGATCGACATGGGCCCCGAGGCGGGCGTTGGCGGCGGCAAGATCGTGGCCGAAGGGCCGCCGGAGGATCTCCTGATCCACGCGGGGCTCTGGCGGCGGCAGGTGGGCGGCCGGTCGAAGGCCCCGCCACCGGCAGACATCGCCCCAGCCGAAATCCTGCTCCAGAGCCACACGGGCGAGGCCCTGGAGGTGTTTCTGGGGCCGCAGGGTTTGCCCAGCTTGCCGAACACGAACCGCAAGCGGAAGTCTGCCGCCGGATGACCCGCACGACCGATTCCACCGGTCGTCACGGCATTATCCTCGGAGGCAGCAACGATGGCTGTGCGTTCTTTCCGTATCCGGTCGGCCAGCGTCACCGGAGCGACCGCTACCGTCGCGATCGCGACCCTGTTCGGCATGGTTGGAGTCTCGTCGGCGGAGGCGGCCCGCCGGCAGTGGGAAGACGAACCGGCAGCCTCGGTCCTCGTCCAGTCGGGCATTCCCGACGAGGGGCAAGTCATCGGGGAGGGCGGCACGATCACGCCGAACTTCGACGGCGAGCAGACCATGGACGGCGGTTCGCAACACGAATCCTACGCTTTCTCCGGTGACGGATGCTGCTCGAGCTGCAGCGGCACCGGCTGCGATCAGTGCTGCCCGTCGGCGATGATCGACACCGCTTGCCACGACAAGAAGGGCTGTTGGATCGGCCGAGTCGATGCCCTGATCCTCTGGCGAAACGCGCCGCCGGACCGGCCCCTCGTCGACAACGACGTGGTAGCCGGAACGCTCCTCAACGCCAACGGGATGGATAGCACGGCCGCGGCCGGCCCGCGGTTCTCGATCTTCCGGGTCAACAACTGCACCGGCCATGCGATCGAGGCCACGTACCTCCGGGCGGCGAATTTTCGGAGTATCAGGCCGCTGTCGGAAATCAGTTCCTCCTACTTGCCGGCGGAGCCGGGCATCTACGGCAACGCGCCGCTTCCCTTCGACTCAGGCAACGCCAATCTCGGCAGCAGGCTGCAGAGCTTCGAGCTCAACCGGCATCATTGCCACGGCAGATTCCTGCGATTCTTGGCGGGCTTCCGCTGGATCGACTGGCAGGAGCAGTTCACGCTCCAGGGCACCTCCGCGGGTGGCATCACTGACTTCTATCAGACCGGGTGCTTCAACGACCTCTACGGCGGCCAGATCGGCGTGGATGCCAATCTCCTGGCGACTCCCTGGATCCGCTTCGACGGGGTCGTGAAGGCCGGGGCCTACTACAACAACGCGGTCCAATCGTCGGAGTTCACGACCAGCGATCCTGCGAACCCGGGAACGGCCACGGTCGCGGTCGGCGAGTCACCGGCCAGCGGTGCGTTCGCGGGTGAACTGGGGTTCACGGGCGTGGTGCCCATCACCAGTTGCCTCGACTTCCGATTCGGCTACTTCGGCCTCTGGCTCTCGGGAATCGCCCAGCCAACGCAGCAGCTCTCAGGCCAGCAACTGACTCCCGGCCTTCCCGTGGAAGGCACGATCAACACCAACGGCGGCGTCCTGGTTCAGGGCGTCAGCCTGGGGCTCGAGGGCCGCTGGTAGTTTGCCTAGCCATCGGGTTGCGAATGGGTCGCCAACGGGGGTACTCTCAGAGCCTTCGGGAGGGAGG